>NZ_JACSQB010000092.1 GCF_014836835.1 Clostridium faecium
GTGATTACATTATATCATAGGGAGCGATATTCTCTATATTTTTTTGCTTTTTTGTCCTACAACTATTTTACACTAAGCTAATCCATATAACTTTTATGTTTTCATCAAAATATTGATTTATTTTGGTCAATATTGATGTTTTTTCTTTTTCTTCAAACCAATTTTCTATTGTTTCACAGGCCTTACTTATAAACCAAAAATCAATATTTTCTTCACTTCTTGATAAGTCTATTTCCTTTAAGAAACTCTCAGTCTCTTCTCTTGTCTCATAATTTAAAGTGAATTTAGGCTGACCCAGAAACCCCCCACTTACTTTATACATATAATTATATATTAAATATATTGTAGTTAGTCTTTGCTGGCCATCAATTAATTCATAATAATTTTCATTTTTCCTAACTACTATAGGTTGTAGACAATAATTGTTTTCTCCATTAGAAAAAATATCTTCTAAGAGTCTTGTAACTTCATTTTTCCCCCATCTATATCCCCTTTGGTATGAAGGAATATGAAATTTCCCCTCAATATCTCCTACAAGTCTAGTTTCCAATATGATTTTTTCCTGAAGCATATATCTTCCTCCCTATCTTGTCTAAAGATTAAATCATCTCAATCTTTATCTAATCTTCTTAAATCCTTAAATCACTATCAAACTCTTTCCCCTCAGTATTATAAGTCACATCAAAAACTAAGTCAGAAAGCCATTTTTTAAATGAATCGTTATCTTGATACTGCTTGAAAATTTCAATATTATCTGTCATCATATTCATAATAACTCTACCTAATGCCCTTTCACTTTCTAGTTTAGCATTTTGTTTATCTGAATTTTTCATAGCATTTTGATAGGCTTTATCCTTTGCTACAGCCTTTGGAATTTTTGATATATGATCTTTAACTTGGTCCTCATCTTTCCAATCTATATCTCCAAACATATCATGAAAAACGTCTAATATCTTACTTAAATAATCTAGTTCTGGATTGTCTATATAGGCCTTTCCACTTGTAGGTACAGGATCTATTTCATAATCACCCTCATCCTCTAATACTATAGATAAACTTTTTTGAGCTTGTACCCTATAACTATCTAAATCTATAGATTCCAATATGCCCTTAGATAAGTCTTCTCCCTTTGGTGAAGGTAGTTTCGGAATTAATAATCTTAAGAATATATTAAGTTTTTCCCATTCAATATTTCCAATAGGCAATATTGATGCTAAAAAACCATAGGTTCTTACAAAAGCCTTTGCATTACCTTTAAAATCTATTTGTTCATCTTCTTCAAGTTTCTTATATTCTTTAGCGCAAATATCTAATATAGGATCTAACTTTTCACGACTAACCCCATTAATGTATTTTTCAACTAATTCATTAATTTGATAGTCTGAATAAACTTGATGAAATTCTAGCTCACTTTGTATATCATACAATTTATTAGGATCCGTCTCTTCTGATAAAATCGTCGTGGTATAATAGGATTGGAAAGCTTCTTTTATAAGATCAACATCATTTACAAAATCTAAAATAAATGTATCAACCTTACCAGGATGAGACCTATTTAACCTAGAAAGCGTTTGTACAGCTTTTATTCCAGAAAGAGGTTTATCTACATACATAGTATGGAGTAAGGGCTCATCATAGCCTGTCTGGAACTTATCTGCAACAACTAAAAATCTATAGGGATCATGCTTTATTTTCTTTTCAATTTGAGAACTTGGAAATCCATTGACTTTGGATTCAGTTAACTTTTGCCCCTTAAACTCCTTCTCACCAGAAAAGGCAACAATAGCTTTATACTGACTTTTTCTTTCAGCCAAAGATTTTTCAATTGCATAGTAATACTCTATAGCCCTCTCTATACTACTAGTTATAACCATGGCCCTAGCCTGTCCATTAATCTTGCCCTTATTTATTACTTGTTCATGAAAATGATTTACCATTATATCTGCTTTCTGTCCTATAGCATATTCATTAGACTCAACATAATTTCTTAACTTTCTCTGAGCTTTTTTTGTATCATACATGGGGTCATCTTCCACTATCTTTGCTAATTTATAATAGCTTTTTATAGTTGTATAATTTTGTAATACATCCAATATAAATCCTTCTTCTATGGCCTGTTTCATACTATAGTTATGAAAAGGTTCATGCTTTACTTCTCCATTTTTAAGAACTTCTTCTCCAAACATCTCTAAGGTTTTATTCTTAGGTGTAGCAGTAAAGGCAAAATAACTAGCATTATCAAGCATCTTTCTGCCTTCCATTATTCTAATAATCTTATCTTCCGTAGTTTCTTCTTCATCAATTCCTGAAAGAGCTATATTCATATTGGCTGATAAACTACCACTTTGGCTAGAGTGTGCCTCATCTATTAAGATTGCAAACTTATTATCCCTATGAGAAGTTCCAATCTCGTCTAATATAAATGAAAATTTATGAACAGTCGTTATAATTATCTTCTTCTCTTCATTAATAAGTTTTGCCAAATCTGCAGAGCTTTCAGCATGACCTACAGTACTAGAAACTTGCATAAACTGCTTTATGGTATCTCTTATTTGCTTATCAAGTATAACCCTGTCTGTAACTATTATTACAGAATCAACTAGATTTTCCCCTTCTCTTTCAAGAGAAACTAGTTGATGTGCTGTCCAAGCTATAGAATTACTCTTTCCACTTCCCGCTGAATGTTGAATTAAATATTTCTTCCCCACTCCATTATTATAAACATCTGCTAACAGTTTCTTTACAACATCCCACTGATGGTATCTAGGAAATATTTGTTTCTCTTTCCTCTTTTTAGTTTCCTCATCCACCTCTACTACTAGTTGAGCATAGTTCTCTATAATATTAGTAAGTTCATTTTTTTCTAATATTATCTTCCACAAATAATCTGTCTTTATGCCACTAGGATTAGGAGGATTGCCCCTACCATTTTGAAAACCCTTATTAAGAGGCAAGAACCAAGAACTATTCCCACTTAATTTTGTGCAAAAATATACCTCATTATCGTCAACTGCAAAGTGAGCCATACATCTTTTAAACTGAAAAAGTAAATCTTTTGAATCCCTGTCATTTTTATATTGATATATAGCATCCTTATAGTTTTGATTAGTTAGGGTGTTCTTAAGTTCCATAGTAATTACAGGTAAACCATTTATAAAAATAGCCAGGTCTAAAGCTAATCTTCTATTACTTTTAGAATACTGTAGCTGTCTAATAACAGAAAAAATATTTTTGTTAAAGTTTTTTTGTGATTCTAGGTTCATATCTGACGGAGTTAAATAAAACATTATTAAATCGGCTGGATATACTTTTATACCATTTCTAAGTACATCTATAATTCCTCTTTTAGTGATTTCTTTTGATAATCTATCAAAAAATTGTTTCTTCTTATGTTCACTTTCCTTTATGCCTAAAAGCTCTACTTGTTGAGGCTGTGTATATTCTAAGAACCTTATAAGTCTTCCTTCATCTACTGCAAAGTCTAAGTTATAATCTCCAGTATTTCCAAGCTCATATTCGTTGTTTTCCACAAGATATTCTACAATTATATCTTCAAGTCCCTCTTCTTTTACATTAGTAAACAACTATCTCACCCCTATTTATTTAATTACAGCCATTGCAAATCCTATAATACTTGTTATATTTGCAGTTAATTCTATATGATCCTTTATATTTGGTAGTGAATTTTGAAGACCATCTATAGCTGTCCTTATAAATCCTTTTCTAGGTTTTTCTTTTAGTAATTCACATTCTAATACTTCAACATTATCTTCTATTTTTTCTTTGATTTCGTTATCTAAATCTAAACGACTTAATATTTTCTTTATTTCCTTAGATAACTCCTCTAAATCATTACCATTGTTATTTTGGACAGCATTTATAGTGGACTTATCCTCAGCTATATTTACTTGTCCATTATTTCCCATGTGAATATTGTACTTCATTTCCTCATCATACCCCATTTCCATTTTTATCATGTTCAAGTAATCTTCAATATGATTTATTAAAATCAATGAAACCTCATCATTAAAGTTTTTAATCATATCATTATATTTATTACTTCCATTTCCATATTTCATCAATATACTAAAAGGTATTCCTGATTTTTCTATACAATACTTTAAAAAATAATATATTGTATATATCTCCTCTTTCTCTGTGTCTCCAATATTAAATTTATTGTTATTATTTATATCTTCTTTAATCCTATCTTCAATATTAAAGTTATCCATGGCAAAAGATCTAATAAAATTATAAATTAATTCTTCATTCTCTACAAAATTTATAAATCTATCTAAATCTCTGGTAAAGCTATCATAATTAGAACTTAATAACCTACTAGATTTACTCCTAAATTCATAGGATGCTTGTTTCAATTCTTTTTTATCGATATTCATCATAATCCCTCCCACAAAAAGGACAATAATTTACTGTAAACTTTACTAATGGACTTATTTTAACTTTTTTATTGCAACATTTATAAGTCTGTATTTCTAACAAATCTATCCTACTTTTAATAGGATTCTCTGGCAATGCTTTTGGTTTCTTCCCAGTTTCCAGCTTAATATATTTATTATTTCTATTTACCTTTTTACTCATCTTGTTCAATTCATCAAATATAAGATCATTAAATATATTTATAGCCATATTTTCAGCTAAGTCATAGACTTCTTCTGTATGATAGTTATCAGCTATAAGTCCACAAGAGGGACAACAAATTTGATAATATTCCTCTGCCTTAATATCTGATGCCTTTAATTTAAAAAACTCTTTACAATATGGACATTTCAAAAGTATATATCCATCTAAGTCAGCTGGTATTGAAATTTGTTTTGTAATAGCCAAACAATTCGCCTCCTAGAAATCCCTAACATCTATCTTACCAGTCACTGCACTAGCTATTAAGCTAGTCCTATATTCTTTAATTAACTCTATTTGACTTTTATAAAGCTCTATAGTCCTATCTATTTTACTAGTTTCTTTTTCAATATAAGATACAATTTCTTTTTGTTCTTTTTTTGGAGGAATATTTATTTTAAATTGAGATAAATTACTTGTTGATAGTTCTACAAATGTAGCCCCATTTCCTAGTAATTGTAATTCTTCTAAATAGTCATTTAATAAAAAATATAAGTAATTTAAATCAATTAGATTTTTATCCACTAAGATAGCTTTACATCCTTGATTTATTGTTGTTTCTATTTTATTTATTTTTATGTTACCTATAGGAGCTCTAGTCGCCATTATTATATTATTTTTGGGAATTAATGATGTAGAACAATTTTTATATCCTTCTTTTGTTATTTTTCTGTCGGAAGAATAAATATACTTGGATACTTTAGATAAATCTTTAGGAGTTACCCCAAAAATATCTCCATTCCAAAATTCTGATATACTACTATTTGGAGTGCCACCATTTAAAATCTTACTGATATATTTCACCCTAGTAACTTCCCAATGCGCTGGTATCTCTCCTATCCAATCTATACCACTATCCTTATACTCTACATTCTTATCTATTCCCTTAGTTACAGCATCATTAATTATAACTTCCTTTTGCTCTTTTAAAAGCGCTATCTGCCTTTCTGTTAGTTCTACAAATTTATCTATTTTACCTAGATTATAGTCTAGAAAGTCAACTATTTTGTCTTGTTCTTCTTTTGGGGGGAATGGATATAATTGCTCTGCAAATGTTTTAAACCTAAAATCAGTAGATCTTTCTCTTATTCCTCTACTTAAAGACATAATAAACCCATTGTGAGCCATTTCTCTTACTATAAAAGCATAATAATAATTGTTTAATAATATTTTCCCATTACATATACTCAAGATTGGTGAACCTTTTCCATCAGAGTCAGAAACTCCTGCCGCTCCAGCGAATGAATCCATTTGATGAATGACTAAGTCTCCCTTTTTTATTCCTTGATAACCTATTTCTTGTATAGATTCTGTAAAACCAGTTGTTCGTCTATTTTTTCTTAAAGTTACCTCTCCGTCCCTAAAACATGTAATAACTTCATCTTCTGCTTTCACTTTTCTTTTTTCCTGTTTAAATAAATTCTTCCCTCTATCAATTTCCCAATGGCTTGGTATTTTATCTATCCATGGTAAATCTACTTTTTTATATTTTTCATAAGGCTTAAATTTCATTTCTATCTAGCCCCCTATTATCTCATCTAATAAGCCGTCTGTCTCTTCTTCTAAAGCCTTTATATCTTCTACTATTTCTTCTAATGATCTTAATTTTACTGGCTTGTAAAAATATTTTGTAAAGCTTATTTCATAGCCTATTCTAGTTCTACTTTCATCTATCCAAGCATCCCCAACATAGGGAATAACCTCTTCCTTGAAAAATCCTTCTATTCCTCCATTATAGTTTAAAGGAATTCTTTCTGTATCTCTTAGATCTGTATCTTGTTCATATTCTATATATAGATTATCCTCTCTAAATACTCCATAGATGGGATCTTCTTTACCTTTTTTCTTTGAGGACTTTATAAGCTTTTTAGCCTTTTCATCAGCTATAGTTAAGTTGTCCTGTATAAGTTTTCTATGCCTAGCTAAAAATTTTTCATCCTTTTCTTCTGCTAGGTTTTCTAATTTTTCTATATATAAATTATAATCTAAATATTCTTCTTTTCTTTCTTTCTCTTTTAGCTTTAATACTAGGTCAAATATATATTTATCTTTCTTCTTTAGACTTTCTTCTAGCTTGTCTAAATTTTCTTGACTTAGGGTTACCTTTAACCTAAGTGGTCTCTCTACTGTTATTTCATAGTATCCAAACTCTTCATTTTCAAATATTTTACTGAATTCATTTTCTTCGAAATCTAAATACATTTTCATTATTTCTTCTCTTAATTCTTCTGATATTTCACAGTTTTTATTCCCTAGATTTTTCCTAAGAGGTTTTTTAAAGCTAGTAGCATCTATTAACTGGATTTTACCCTTTCTTCTATCTTCTTTCCTATTAGAAAGAACCCAAACATAAGTAGCTATTCCTGTGTTATAAAACATATTCTCAGGTAGGGCTACTATTGCCTCTAAGTAATCATTTTCTATTATATATCTTCTTAAGTTGCTCTCTCCACTTCCTGCATTTCCAGTAAATAAGGATGATCCATTATGTACTTGAACTATTCTACTACCAAGTGGTGTACTATGCTTCATCTTAGCAATATTATTAGCTAAAAATAACATTTGACCATCAGATTGAGAAGGAACCATCCTAAACTCTTCTTCATCTCCAAAGTTAACCACAAACCTAGAATCTGTTAATTTATTTCTTCCACCCATTTTTTTGGCATCAGATGACCAAGACTTTCCATAAGGCGGGTTTGATATCATAAAATCAAATTCCGTAGTTGGATTAGCATCTACAGACAAGGTTGAGCCATAAGATATATTATTAGCTTGTGAACCATCACCTTTTAAAATCATATCAGCTTTAGCTATGGCATAGGTTTCTGGTTGACTTTCTTGCCCGTAAAGGTGTATTGAAAAGTTTTTATTATTCTTTTTCCCTAATTCCTTAAGCCTTTCATCTGCTATAGTCAACATTCCCCCTGTGCCACAAGCACCATCATAGCAAAGATAAGTTCCATCACTTATTTTATCTGCTATAGGCTTAAAAATTAAATCAGTCATAAGTCTTACAGCATCTCTTGGTGTAAAGTGTTCCCCAGCCTCCTCGTTATTTTCTTCATTAAATTTTCTTATTAGTTCCTCAAAAACTGTACCCATAGTATGATTATCAAGACCTGGTAGTAATATATCTCCATTGTCATCCAATACTGGGTTTGGACTTATATTTATTCTGGGACTTACAAATTTTTCTATTACATCTCCTAAAACATCTGCATCTGTCATAACCTTAATCTGTTCTCTAAATCTAAACTTTTCTAATATTTCTTGTATGTTTGGTGAAAATCCATCTAAATAAGCTAAAAAATCTGCTTCTAATTGCTGTTTTTTAGTTCTTGAGGTTAGATCTTTAAGTATAAAGGGAGAATCATTATAGAAAGCTTGTCCTGATACAGAACAAAGTGCCTCTGTTTGATTTAAAACTTCCATTTCATCAAGCCTTTTTTTCATTTCCATAACTTCTTTTTTTGTATCTTCTAATACAGCATCCAATCTTCTTAGTACAGTCATAGGTAGAATTACATCCCTATATTTTCCCCTAACAAAAACGTCTCTTAATTCATCATCTGCAATAGACCAAATAAAACTGACTATTTGACTATAAATTTTTCCTGTCATATTCTCTCTCCTTTTTATTTTATATTTACTTTCTTCTATATTCCATAATATCTTTTAATTCACAATCTAAAACATAACAAATCTTTGCTAGTGTAGCTAGATCTACTCGCTTAACTTTATTGTTGCAATATGAATTGAGCTGAGTCCTCTGTAAATTAGCATCCTTTTCTAATTTGTTTTTACTTATCTTTTTTTCTTCCAAGACCTGATCAATCTTGAAAACCACCTGTCCAAAATCTTGCATATCCCTGTCTCCTTCTGTAAATTCAATCATTACTATAATTATAACAGACTCCCTTTCTTATTACACCTGTAAGTAGTTTTAAATATATTTTCTCGCTAGGATATTCTGTATCTTCATTATCTCTTTTGATATATTATCATTTTCTTTTTTTAAATCCTCAATATCCTCCCTATAGATTACTCCTGTAGTATTTATTCTTTTAGCTATCTGATTAAGATTGTTTGCATTCCTCCCAATAAGGGTCTGCATCTTCCTAAATTCATTCATATCTATTACAAATATAGGGGCTTCTAAAACACTTTTCCTTATAAAATGTCCCATTGATTTTGATTTACTTAGTTCAAGTTTTTTCTTGAAAAGTTCTTTTTCTTCCTTGGTCAGCTTGATTTCAATTCTTTCATTTCTATATCTATTCGCCATATTCTTCTCCTTTTCTTTTATATTTGAAACAGGGTCTTAGGGGGAACCCCTAAATCATTCTGATAGGAACAAGTAGAAAATTTTATATGTAGAAGTAAGCCCAACAGGACTTACTTTTACAATTTTCCCGTAGCTGTCCGTACAGCTACTGTGCTTGCTACTAAAGTTTTAATAGGCACAGGGGGATTGTAACTGTAACCTACTATTTCAAAAGTCCTCAAATAAGGCATTGATTCTTATTTTGATTTTTACAAGCCTTGATATTACTAGACTTCCATTTCTACCAGCCTAATTCTAAGGGTTTTAAAATCTCGGTTACAAGTTACATAGTTACAATTTCTCTTTATCATTCTCTCCTGTGTCCATTTCTATCTGCTCCGACTCTTGCCATTCTTTTGGTAAATCAACCTTATCTACTTCTACAAAACTTTCTTCTATCTTTTCTTCCTTCTTATAATAAAGTTTTACTGGTATAGATATTCCACTAGGAGAAATTCTCTTAGTCTTCGATGACCTGATTGCCTTCCATTCTGGAAAATAATTATCCATGATTTCAGAAAAGGATTTTGGTTTAATCCCATAGCCTTGCATGGATAATTCCTTAAAACAAGTTATATTTGGTTCTTGTGTTTTTGCCTTGTACTCTTCTAAGAAATAGCGAATATCTTCTACATCTGGATTAAGATACTTAAACTTTTCTTGTTCCTGGTAGAGATCATTAAGAAGCTCTTTTGGTATAGTCCAGGAATGTTTCTTATCCTTGTAGAGTTTATAACCATAGGCAAGGGCCTGGTTGAAATCTTCTTGAATTGAATCTAGATATTCTTTTTCTGATTGTTCTCCTTGGGAATCTTTATCTAGATAAATAGCCTTCTTTCTATTTTCTTTGTGACATTCTACAGGCAAATACCTTCTCTCTCCAGTATGGTCATTTAAAAAGGTTCTTTCATTTAAAGTACCAATTAAAATACAAGTCCTAGGAACATCTGTTGAAAATTTTTCATAGGGGATTCTTATCCTATCACTTAGTTTAGATAAAAATGATTTTGCTTCATTAGCTGATTTTGCATTTCTTAATGCTACAAATTCTTCAATTTCTACTACTGTCTTTCCCATTAAGTTCATAATAGCATCCTTACCTTGAATATTTTCAATGGTACAAAACCAATCATCTCTTATAGCCAAATATCTAGCAAAAGTAGACTTTCCTATTCCTTGTCCACCTACCAAGACCATCATTTCATCAAACTTGGATCCTGGTTCAAAGACTCTTTTAATTAAACCTAAAATCATATGCTCCATAATCCAAGCATTAAGTTCTGTATCTTCAGCTCCTAGATAAGTTGGTAGGAGTTTAGCTATTGCATTTCTATCTCCCTTCCAAGTAAGGTTTTTTAGATATTGTTCTAGTGGACTTATTTCATATTGATTAGCAACAAAGCGAACTGCATCCCACATTTTATTAGCATTGTAATTAAGTCCAAAATGCTTTTCTATTTCAAGTCCTAGCCTGTTATTTAGTGAGTCATCCCATAGTCTAATTTGGTTTGTCTTTATACTTTTTTCCCCTATGATCTTACCTTGGAATTTAATTTCATTGGTAAATTTATCATAGAAGATTTGTCCTTCATATATTTTTTTAGCCTTACAATATTTGGGGTTAAGGAGTACTGTGACGATATTTCCTGTAATCTGTTTTACATTACCTTTTACTGTTTTCTGTAAATCGATTAAAGAATAGGACTGGTCTATTTCAGGAAAAGCTAGTTTAAACTCTTTCATAGGCCCTGGTCCTTTTCTTATATTCAAAATATCTGCTCCAATCAAAGGCCACAAAATTGCCAAGGCTTAAAACTTTCTCTATAGTCTTTTCTACATAGTCAAGATATTTTTTATCATCCCTTCTTTTCTCATTGGTGTCTAGGCGATTTAAAGGAGTCATTAAAAAAAGTTCTTTCATTAAGTTAGGATCTCCATCTGTATAGTTTCTAGCAAGTACTAGAAAGGTAAAGTCATCTCGACTGTGGTCACCTGTTAGACTTGCTCCTGAGATAAGCATACTTGCCTTTCTATTGGTTCTTTCCATGGTGGCTAGTATTTCATCTAGGCTTAGGTCATCAAGTCTAGAAAACTTGTTTAAAGACTCATACTTGTATTCTCTGATTTGTTTTAGGGTGGATGCTTTCTCCTGTGTCAATTTCTTATAAAGCTTATTTAATTCATCTTCTTTTTCTAAAAGTTTATTACTTCTAGGAAAGAAGGATCCATCTCCTATATTTCCTGTAAGAGCTATATATCTATTTTTCTTGTATATCTCAATTCCTCTACTTGATAAGTTAAGATTATCTGGAATAGTCCCTTGGACAAAAATATGGATTCCCTTGCCTGATTGAGATAATTCCATATAAGTTCCTGTAAAACTCTCTATAATTTCTTTTGCCATAGGAGTTAGCTTTCCACCTTGAATCGCATGGTCTAGGTCTATACAGATATTCCTATCTTCCTCCACTAGAACAAAGCCTAGAGGTCTATTCTTAGTCTTAGCTTCATTGAAATCTATCCACCGTTCTGGATGATTCCACTCATTAGCTTTTCCATCAATTAGGGAAAAGGGAAGCTTGGCTACTTTACCATTTAATTCTTCCTTTCTCCAACCTACAAATCTTTTCAATTTTTTCATTTCTTCTGGTAGATATTTATATTTTTCCATTCTTTTTACCTCCTTATGCTGTTCAAAACAGACCCCATATGGTAAAATGAATTTGGTAGAAGCATTCCATACGGGGTGTGCCTTTAGCCTTTGTGCTAAAGGCTTTTTTCTTTTTTGATTTCATAGTAAATTTCTATTAAAAACCTTAAAATCTCTTGGTCATCCTCTTCTAATCTTCCATATTTCTTTACAACTTTTGCTAGTCTAAATATTTCTAGAGCAAATTTATCTTCAAGTCTATAGTCAGCCTTAATAGACACAGTAGGGGCAGTTAATGAACTGATTATATAGTCTTGCTTGTAGAGTCCACTTATCTCTACTTTCTTATCTAATAGGCCAGCTTCTTTTTCTGTTGCCCTAAAAGAAATTATCTTATTTCTCTTTCTTTTAACTTGTTTTTTTATTTCCTTACTCATCTTCATCCTCCAATAATTTTTCCCATTCATCATCTAAGTTGCTTTTTCTTATAGTGGATAGGGAGTTAGCCATATCATTTTGTTTGCTTGGGAATAAATGAGCATACCTATAAGTTATATCGATGGATTCATGACCTAATCTATCTGCTATAGCTATTGCCGAATATCCTAATTCAATTAATAAAGATACATGGGAATGTCTTAGGTCATGAACTCTAATCCTTTTAACTCCAGCTTTTTTACTCCCCCTAGTCATTTCATGGTGTAGATAGGACTTAGTAATTGGAAATAATAATTGATTATCCTTTAACTTGTATATACCAGCCATATATTTTTCCATTTCTTCTGCCAAAAAGTCTGGCATAACAACTGTTCTAATACTTTTCTTAGTCTTAGGCTCTGTAATAATATTTTCTCCATCTATTCTTTGTAGAGATTGATTTACTCTAATAGTATTGTTAGTAAAATCAAATTTCTCCTTTGTTAAAGCTAGTAATTCTCCTGTTCTTAGTCCACACCAGTATAGAATTTCAAAAGCATAGAATGATAATGGTTTGTCCTTTACTTCTTCTATAAATTTTCCATATTCGACTTCAGTCCAAAATTTCATTTCAGAAGCTTCTTTTTCTCCCATAGAACCAACATCCCTTGCAACATTAGATTTTAGATTATAGTACTTGCAAGCATGATTTAGGACACTACTTAATTGAGCATGTATTGTTCTTAAGTAGGTCTGAGAATATTTTTTGCCTTTATCATCTTCCTCTTTCATTAATATATTTTGCCATTTAACTATTGTCATTTTAGTAATTTCATTAACTTGAAGATCTCCTATATAGGGAATCACCTTCGTCCTTATTATTTGTTCCTTAGTTCTCCAGGTGTTTTCTCTTAATCTTGGTCGCATATCCTTTCCATATACTTGAAAAAATTCAGTAAATGTCATATCAAGATTTCCAGCTTGCTCTCTTAAAAAATCTTCTTCCCATTTCAGAGCTTCTTTTTTTGTCTTAAATCCTCTTTTCTTCCTATTAATCTTTTCACCTCTCCAATTGGTGTAGGTGAATTTGGTAAACCAGGTGCCATTTCCACTTTCATCCCTATAAGCTCCCACTACTAAGCCTCCTTTCTTACTTGGTAACAATACTTGTCCAAGAAATATTGTCTATTAATTTTGCCTCTTTGAACCCTATAGCCTAGTTCGACTAGTTCTCCATTCATCTCATTTATTATTTGATAGGCTGTAGTTCTACTAACTTCTAAAAAATCCTGAACTTCTTTTGCATTCATAAAAATCTTTTCCATACAAACACCTCCTTTCAGTTCATATATGAACTATGAATTAATTATAGTAGTTCATTTCCGTTCTGTCAAGCTTTATTATAAAATATTCTAATTTTTACTTGCCATATAATTAGCTATATATAGACTCAAACAGAACACATCTGTTGCTATCTAAAATATTTCATGATAAAATATGCAGTATAATATAAAAAGAGGTGGAAAAATGATTTCCGGGGATAAATTAAAAGAACTTAGGCTATTAAGAGGACTGACTCAAAAAGAATTGGCTGTAAAATCAGAATTAACTGATGCGGCAATTAGAAATTATGAATTGGGCAATAGATCTCCTAGTATGGAACAGATGGGGAAAATCGCTAATGCTTTAGAATGTGATATATCTGCCTTAATAGATCATAATCCAGTTTCTATTTTTGAAATATTTCAAATAATTTTCGATTATGAAGAGCTTTTAAACTTAAGGCCTTTAATAGAAGAAGGTACACAAGCTCTTATGTCTCAAGATGTGAACTTTAATGATTTTCTAGTAGAATGGGATGAAATGAGAAAAAAGCATTATAATGAGGAAATTACAGATGATGAGTTTAGAGATTGGAAATTATCTTATCCTAAAAAATCTAAATTTAAAAAATAAATAGAGGCATCATAAAAACATTAATTAAGGGAAGGTGATTTTTATGGTTATTTACACTACAAATGAATGGAAAGGTTATGGGAAGCAAAACTATTATTGGAACGAATATAGACTTGAAGGGGGGGAAGTTCGTAAATATAAATGTCACAGACAAAAATTTTTTGATGGTGATGAAAACATTTGGGAAAGAGATGAAACCTTTGAAGAATCCTGGGACTTAAACGATTCTAATATGCCAGATTGGTTACGTCAATATTTATAAAGGTGTTTTAACTATAAACACAAAAAGACCGTAACAATTTGGCTACGGTCTAATTCTTTATCCATTTGTAAACCACTTGATACTATTTATCCTGTTATTCTAAAAAACTTTCTTACCCAAAATTGTTCCAGTTGAGAACTTTAAACCTCTACAAATATTGGTTTTATCAGCTTTCCTATTTATTTTTAACTACTCCCACTCTATTGTTGCTGGTGGTTTTGAAGTTACGTCGTAAACAATTCTGTTTACTCCTTTAACTTCATTTACAATTCTTCTTGAAACTTTATCTAATACTTCATATGGTATTCTTGCCCAGTCTGAAGTCATTCCATCTGAAGATGTAACTGCTCTTAGTGCTACTGTGTGACAATAAGTTCTTTCGTCTCCCATAACCCCAACAGATTGAATATTTGGAAGGCAAGCAAAATATTGCCATATTTCACTTTCTAATCCATTTAATGCAACTTCTTCTCTAAAGATAGCATCTGCTTCTCTAACTATTTCTAATTTTTCTTCTGTAACTTCTCCAAGAACTCTTATTGCAAGTCCTGGTCCTGGGAATGGCTGTCTCCATACTAAATGATGAGGAATTCCAAGTTCTTCTCCAACAGCTCTAACTTCATCTTTAAATAGCTCTCTTAATGGTTCTATAAGTTCAAAAGTTAAGTCTTCTGGAAGTCCTCCTACATTGTGGTGACTTTTAATTGTTGCAGATGTGTTTGTTCCACTTTCTACAACGTCAGCATATATAGTTCCTTGTACTAAGAAATCTATTTCCCCAAGTTTATTAGACTCTTCTTCAAATACTCTAATAAACTCTTCACCTATAATTTTTCTCTTTCTTTCTGGATCACTTACACCTTTAAGTTTTCCAAGAAATCTGTCTTGTGCATTTACTCTTATAAGATTCATGTCGAAGCCTTTTCTAAATATCTCTTCAACTTGATCTCCTTCATCTTTTCTTAAAAGACCATGATCAACAAAAACACAAGTTAACTGTTTTCCAACTGCTTTATGTACTAATACTGCCGCAACAGATGAATCTACTCCACCTGATAGTGCGCATAAAACTTTTTTATCTCCAACTTTTTCTTTTATTTCTTTAATTTTTTCTTCTGCGAAAGAAGCCATTGACCAATCTCCAGCTACTTTACATACATTGTATAAGAAATTTGTTATCATTTTTTCTCCAAATAATGTATGCTTAACTTCTGGGTGGAATTGCACTCCATATAACATTCTTTCTTCATTACACATAGCTGCTACTGGGCATTCACTAGTCTGTCCTATAATTTCAAATCCTTCTGGTGCATTTTCTATAAAGTCTGTATGACTCATCCAGCATTGTTTTTCAGATATTCCCTCAAATAATTTATTATTTACTTGAAGCTCTACATCAGTTTTACCATATTCTCTAACTGTTGCTGTTTTAACATTTCCACCTAATGTATGAGCCATTAATTGTGCACCATAGCATATTCCTAATATTGGGATATTAAGTTCAAATATATTTTTATCTATTTGTGGAGCATCTTCTCCATATACACTATTTGGTCCACCAGTAAAAATTATTCCTTTTGGATTCATTTCTTTTATTTTATCTGCTGAGATTGTATAGGGAACTATTTCACAATATACATGGTTTTCTCTTACTCTTCTTGCTATAAGTTGATTGTATTGTCCGCCAAAGTCAACAACCAATATAAGTTCTCTTTTCATTATATTAGCTTCCTCCTTAAAATTGATTTTCTTTTAATAAAACAAATTATTTTATTAAAAATTCCCTAAGTGCTTACTATTAAACACTATAGTTTGGAGCTTCTTTTGTGATTGAAATATCATGTGGATGACTTTCTTTAAGTCCTGCTGATGTTTGAACTACAAAAGTAGCAGTTTCATATAATTTAGATAATGTAGGTGCTCCTAAATATCCCATTCCTGAACGAATACCGCCAACTAATTGATAAATTGTATCCACAACAGGTCCTTTATATGGAAGTCTTCCTTCTACTCCTTCTGGAACAAGTTTTTTATTATCTTCTTGGAAATATCTATCTTTGCTTCCTGCAGCCATTGCTCCTAAAGAACCCATTCCTCTATAAACTTTGTAACTTCTTCCTTGATAAATTTCAGTTTCTCCTGGTGCTTCTTCACATCCTGCAAACATTGAACCCATCATACAAATTTTAGCTCCAGCAGCAAGTGCTTTAACTACATCTCCTGAATATTTAAGTCCTCCATCTGCAATAACTGGAACACCATATTTATTTGCTTCTTCTACACAATCCATTACTGCTGTTAATTGAGGAACTCCAACTCCTGCAACAACTCTTGTTGTACAAATTGATCCTGGTCCAATACCAACTTTAACACAGTCTGCACCAGCTTCTATTAATTCCTTTGTAGCTTCAGCTGTAGCAACATTTCCTGCAATAACCTGAAGCTCTGGATACTTTTCTTTAACAGTTCTTACAGCATCTAAAACTCCTTTAGAATGTCCATGTGCTGTATCTATAGTTATAACATCTACATCTGCTGCAACTAATGCATCTACTCTTTCCATCATATCTTTAGTTACACCAACTGCTGCACCACAAAGAAGTCTTCCTCTTTCATCTTTAGCTGCATTTGGGAATTTAACTGTTTTTTCTATATCTTTTACTGTTATTAATCCTGTTAAATTTCCTTCACTATCTACTAATGGTAACTTTTCTATTTTATGTTTTTTTAATATTTCTTTAGCTGCCTCAACAGTAGTACCTTGAGGTGCAGTAACTAAGTTTTTGCTTGTCATTACTTCATCAATTTTCTTAGTATAATCTGTTTCATATATTATATCTCTATTAGTAATAATTCCTACTAATTTTTTTCCTTCTGTAACAGGAATTCCTGATATTCTATATTTAGCCATTAAATCTAATGCATCTTGAACTATTTTTCCTTTAGGTAATGATATAGGATTTGTAATTATACCATTTTCTTGTCTTTTAACTCTGTCTACTTCATTAGCTTGAGCTTCAATACTCATATTTTTATGTATTATTCCAATTCCGCCTTCTCTTGCCATAGATATTGCCATTTTAGATTCAGTTACTGTATCCATACCAGCACTCATTAATGGAATGTTTAATTTTATTTTTTTAGTTAAATTAGTAACTAAAGAAACATCTTTTGGTAAAACTTCAGATTTATTTGGAACTAATAATACGTCATCAAATGTATACGCTTGTTTTAATATTCTTGCCATTATACCTCACTCCTAATTCTAATTTTTTAGATTCCCTCATAAGTTGTATTCCACAAATAATACATACTTATGCAATAAATAGTTTGTCCATGTGTTAAAAAATAGTGTAACCCTAAATTATAATAAAATATAAAGTTTTATTAATTTTATTTAATACTGGATGTTAAAAATTAAATATGATTGTATATAAATTAAAATTTATAACAAATAAAAAATACTAACTCTACTTACTACCTTTTAAGTAAAATTAGTACTTAATAAAAGCCTCATTAAATAAAACTCAAATATAAGTATACCAATTTTACTCATAGTCAGAAATTTCTGGTTTCTGGTAGATACTCCTTGCCATATTCAAGGGATATATGAGTTAAATATTTTAACATATGTCGTCACTAATTCATGAATGAAGACATGAACCTCTTAGACGATTTTACAATATTTAATGCTATTTTGTTGTTTCCGTAACTTATTAAAACTATTCTATTTAATAATTAACAATTTGTCAACATTTAAAAAGAATAAATTTAATAAAAAATTCACTTCATTATTTAGCTATAGTCTATCCACCCTAATAGAGTAACTTTATTAATGGAGAATTCACAATTGCCAATGCGCAATTATGCACATTTCTCATCGTGGCTGAGAAATCGTTAATCTTTCACCCCTGGGGTTTATAATAAAATTATAAATTCAAACAAGAACTAAAGTAATTACAAATTTTAAATTAATAATTACTTTCTATTTAAACCCCTGGGGTGCAGTAGGATATGGCGGTATATTTGCGGTATTGAGCAATATTTGAAATTGTGCTCATTCTCTCCATAATATTAATATAATGTCACTGGTTTTGGCTCCGAATCATACTTCACCACAGGAGTGGATTAATTCTCTCATTAGTTATAATTTTTCCATTATTTAATGTATCTATAAATTTAACCTTCTATAATTCTCTATAGATAAAAAAAGAGTTATGACTTTCGCCATAACTCCATATTTTCTATTAGTACATTCCACCCATTCCCATGTCTGGTGCCATAGGTGCAGCAGGGTTTTTCTCTGGAATATCTACTACAGCAGATTCTGTTGTTAAGAATGTTGCAGCTACTGATGCAGCATTTTGAAGAGCACTTCTTGTAACTTTAGTTGGGTCAACTATACCAACTTTTATCATATCTACAAATTCTCCTCTTAATGCATCGTAACCCATTTCTGCTCCAGATGCTTTAACTTTTTCTATAATTACAGAACCTTCATAGCCAGCATTTGTAACTATTTGTCTTAGTGGTTCTTCTAGAGCTTTTTTAACAATATTGATACCAACTTGAATATCAGCTACATCAGAAGTTAATTTTTCAACTTCAGGAATTGCATTTGCATATGCAGTTCCACCACCAGCAATTATTCCTTCTTCAACAGCAGCTTTAGTAGCAGCTAAAGCATCTTCTATTCTTAGTTTTCTTTCTTTAAGTTCTGTTTCTGTAGCAGCTCCAACTTTTATTACAGCTACTCCCCCTGCAAGTTTTGCAAGTCTTTCACTTAATTTTTCTTTATCAAAATCAGAAGTTGTTTCTTCCATTTGAACTTTTATTTGATTTACTCTTTGAGATATTTTTTCTTTATCGCCTTTTCCATTTACGATAGTTGTGTTTTCTTTAGAAATTTTAACACTTTCAGCTCTTCCAAGCATTTCTATAGTAGTTTCTTTTAAGTCGTATCCTAATTCTTCAGAAACTACAACCCCACCTGTAAGTATTGCAATATCTTCAAGCATTTCTTTTCTTCTGTCACCAAATCCAGGAGCTTTAACAGCAACACAAGTAAATGTTCCTCTTAATTTATTAACTACTAATGTAGCTAATGCTTCTCCTTCTATGTCTTCAGCAATTATTAATAGTTTCTTTCCTTGTTGAACTATTTGCTCAAGCACTGGTAGGATTTCTTGTAGATTACTGATTTTTTTATCAGTTATTAATATATATGCATCATCTAAGATAGCTTCCATTTTGTCTGGATCAGTTACCATATATGGGCTTAAGTATCCTCTGTCAAATTGCATTCCTTCAACTACGTCAAGCTCTGTTCCCATAGTTCTAGATTCTTCAACAGTGATAACTCCTTCATTTCCCACTTTTTCCATTGCATCTGCTATTAATTGTCCGATTTCTTCATCTGCTGCTGATATAGCTGCAACTCTTGATATATCCTCTTTTCCATTTATTGGTTTAGAATATTTTTTTATTTCTTCAACAGCTTTATCTACTGCCATTCTTATTCCGTTTCTTATTAGCATTGGATTAGCACCAGCTGTAACATTTTTTAGTCCTTCTCTTATTATAGCTTGAGCTAAAACTGTAGCTGTTGTAGTTCCATCACCTGCTACATCGTTAGTTTTTGTAGCAACTTCTTTAACAAGCTGTGCTCCCATATTTTCGAAAGCATCTTCAAGTTCTATTTCTCTAGCAATTGTTACTCCATCATTAGTTATAAGTGGAGAACCAAATTTTTTATCTAAAACAACGTTTCTTCCTTTTGGTCCTAAAGTTACTTTAACTGTGTCCGCTAAAACGTCCACTCCTCTTTGCATAGCTCTTCTTGCTTCTTCACCGAATAAAATTGTCTTAGCCATGATAAAAACCTCCCATTATACGTTTATTTTTCGACTATGTTCTATAATACTACTCTATAACGGCTAATATATCATCTTGTTTTAATATGATATATTCTTGTCCTTCGTGTTTAATTTCATTTCCTGCATATTTAGAGAATAAAATTCTATCTCCTACTTTAACTTCCATTTTTATTTCTTTTCCATCAACTACAAGTCCTGAGCCTACTGCAATAACCTCAGCCTCTTGTGGTTTCTCCTTTGATGCTGATGTAAGAACTATTCCGCTCTTAGTCTTCTCCTCAGCTTCTAATCTTTTTATGACTACTCTGTCACCAAGTGGTTTTATTGCCATAGTTTAGCCCTCCTTAAATATATGAAATAAAAATTATTTTTTATTTTGTTAGCACTCCATATCATTGAGTGCTAATTCTATTATTATCATAATTAAACCTTAGGTTAATATCAAATTTGCTTTACACTTCAAAATTAGCCTTTATTCCAATTTTTCTTAAAATAACTTAACTTTTCTTTTATTTTCTCAATATTTCTATTAATTGTATTTTTATTGCATATGTACAAGCCACTGCACAATTCACAATTAAGGTGAAAATTATTTTTTAGCAAAATAATTTCTTTAATATATCTCTGGCTAACAATGTAATTGCTAACTATTCTGGCGAACACTGCTCGCCGCTACAGTTAATAATTTTAAACTTTCCTTATGATGACTGATAAATATCCATAATGCTGTGAATGATGAATTCTCTTCACTCTTCTTTGCCTTTTTTTCTTTTATTGTGAAATTGGTGTAAATATTCAAGTATTTTATTTCCTTTAAATATTCCTATTAAGAAAAATATAATAGATATTATAGCTAAACTTCCTAAAACTATATAGTTTCTCTCTCCTATACTATCTCCAAATAAAGCTGAAATAATTATTCCTGGAAGTCTTCCTATACTAGAATATAATAAAAAGTCTAAAAAATTTACATCAGATAATCCACAGAGATAAATTAATATATCTTTAGGTATACCCGGAATTAAGTATACAATCAATATAACAATTTTATTACTACTTTTTGTTAATATTTTTCTAAAATGTTTTAAGTTTCTCTTCTCAATAATCTTTCGAACTATATCTCTTGCTAGATATCTTGCAATAAAATATCCTATGGCACTTCCTATTAATATACCCACACTAGAAATTATTGTTCCTAAAAAGCTTCCAAAAACATATCCTCCTGCAATTTGTATAACTTCTCCTGGGATAAAGAAAACTACTACCTGAAGTATTTGTATTAATATAAATATTAATACACTGTATTTCCCATAGGATAAGATAATTTCTTTAATATTTTCTGGATTTTTAAATAAATCTGCATATTTAAAAAAATACTCATATCCTATGAATCCACCAATAATTATTAGAATTCCTAATAGAATATATCCTTTGAATTTATTTATTTTATTAAATGTATACCTCATAAACATACCTTCTATAATGAGAAATTTAAAATTGATTTTTATCTGAATTGTGCATCAGCTTAATTTCTCAATTGATTAAATTTTTTTAATTAATTTCTTCTTTCAAATAGCATAAGAAATTAATTATATCAAATTTAATTTTAACCAAAATGGTGAATTTTTAATTTTCAATTTTTCAAATTTCAAATCATAAATTTAGTAAGTATTTCTTAATTTATGATTTAAGTTGTTTTATATTAATCAATTTTTATATTGTTTTCCCTAGCGTAATAGAATAAATATTGTTGTGCAAAACCAGATAGATTTCCAAATTTATCACGAGCAAATATTCTTATTTTAGGTAAAGATACATCTGGTGCTAAATAGAAAAATTGCATTGCTCTTTTAACCCATACATCTACAGGGAAAGCAGAGTATTTTCCCATTGAAAAAAGCATTATACAGTCTGAAACTTTAGGTCCTATACCATTAAATTTCTTTAGTGCTTCATGACATTCATTATCACTTAAAGCTTTTATTTCTTCTAAGTTGTAAATATTATTATAAACTTTATCTACAGCATCAACTATGTATTTTGCTCTAAATCCAACCCCTAAGCTTTCAATTTCTTCCGGTGATGCTTTTATAAGCTGCTCTGGTGTAGGAAAAGCATAATATGTTTCACCTTTATAGTGAAGCTCATCTCCAAATTTTCTGCTTATATTTTCTATTGCTCGTTTTATCATTGGAATTCTATTGTTTGCAGAAGTTATAAAAGATAATACTATTTCAAAAGGTTCCTGCTGAAGCAATCTAATTCCATGTCCAAACTCTACTGACTTTTCAAGTAATGGATCTTTACTTAATTCCTCTTTAATAGCACTATAGTCTCTTTTTAAATCAAAATAATCACACCATATATTATCAAAATCTTCTTTAGTTGCATTATAAATTGTTACATCATCATTATTTTTTTCAAGTTCTATAACTTTTCTATAAGCTACTATAATATAATTTCCATTCTCTAACTTATTCCATCTAAAGCATTGTCCACATTCAAAAATATGAGGTAACTCAAAATTTCTAACTTCCTTTAATACAATTCTATCTTCAAACTCTAAAATTTCTTTAAAATCCATCATAACACATCCTTTTATTATAAAATTTCCTTCAGTAAATATAATAGATATTATAATTCTTTCACTAACTAAACAAGTTATACAATGAAAGCCTTACAATTATAATTGAAATCAAATCCACCCCTGGAAAGCAGCGCGAAGCCCGTCAGG
The DNA here is from genome assembly GCF_014836835.1 of Clostridium faecium. GTDB lineage: Bacteria > Bacillota > Clostridia > Clostridiales > Clostridiaceae > Clostridium_J > Clostridium_J faecium. Next base: position 22,861 of record NZ_JACSQB010000092.1, read on the forward strand.
GTTGCCCTGGGGTGCAGTATAGTTTGGAGCTAAAACCATTGACATTGTATCAATATTACGTAGGTAGATAACTAGCACAACTCAAATATTGTTCAATACCGCAGATGTACCAGCATCCCCTACTGCACCCCAGGGGACTGTATAAAAATAGCTATAAATTTAGGTTTTGCAACTTTTTTTATTTTAGTTAAAGTTTATGTTTTTGTTACAGACCCCAGGAGTGAAAAGTTAAATCCATGGCGAACACTGTTCGCCGCTACAGGATTACCGAGAAATATCCACAATTGTGAGTTAATTACGTTCTCTCATAACTATCTCATCTAAAACTTCAGCACCAATTTCGATCATTTTAAAACATCTGACTTCATCATTTCTATATTTTTCTTTTAATTGTGCACAATTATCAGTTCCTAACTTTGATGTGAATTTCTCGAAGTATTCCTTTGTCAAAGTTTTTATTCTATCACTCTCATGAGCTCTATCCTCAGTAAATAATATTCCTAGCACAGCTATGGCACCTGTTATAACTCCACATACACTCTCCACTGCCATGCCACCTCCAAAGGCTGCCATTGCCTTCAAAGTTTGTTTATTAAGATTCATATCATATTCTTCATTAGCTGCATAAATTATTGTTTCAGCACAGTTTAAATCATATTCACTATCATAAAATTTTTTAACCTTATCTATTAGCATAACCCTTCCCCCTTAAGCTAACTCATAATTCACAATACACAATTTGTAAAAACTTAAAATATACTCTGAAAATAAATTTTTTATAAAAACACCTTAAATCCTGAAAAATTAAGGATTTAGAGTGAAAAATTGTGGAATCCTATATCTAAGTAAATTATATCATTGGTGGTCAGTAAAAAGAAGATAACCTTTATCAATTAGCAACTTAAATTAATTCAGGATTATAGTTGAGAACAGTGTCCTCCAGTTTTAATTTTATCTATAATTTAATATTTGGAAAATAATATGTGGCAAACACTGTTCGCCGCTACGTGCAATATACATTTGACTTTATAGTAGTTTATATATACATTCCTATTGAAATCATGGAAATTTAGTTTTAAAAATATTATAATATAGTGGCGTTAATTATGATATAAAGCAATAAAATTTAATTTTAATAATCATTTAAATTATAGATAATAATATATATAAATTAAAATAATGCATAATTCACAATTAAGATAGAAATTTGCCCACCCATGGGGAACAGCGCGAAGCCCGTCAGGGTTCCCCTGGGGTGCAGTATAGTTTAGAGCCTAAAACATTGACATTGTATCAATATTACGGAGATAACTAGCACAACTCAAATATTGTTCAATACCGCAGATGTACCACCATATCCTACTGCACCCCAGGGGACTGTA
>NZ_JACSQB010000073.1 GCF_014836835.1 Clostridium faecium
AATATTATGCTATAATTAATGGAAAAATTTCTAAATTAAAATATGTTATAATAAATAAAATTAGAAAGAGATGGATTAGAATCTTATGAAGGTAATTAAAAAATTGGATATAATAGTTATTTCCATATTGTTATTAGCATCATTCATACCTTATGGTATTTTTAAAATAACATTAGCAGATTCCAATTATTTATATGCAAAAATCACTGTGGAAGGAAAAGAATATAAGAATATTAGATTAGATAATCATAAGGGTGAAGAGGTTTTTGATATTAAAACTATAAAAGGATACAATAGGATAAAAATTGTAGATGATAAAATAGCTATAGTTGATGCAGATTGTCCAGATAAAATTTGTTTAAGATCAGATTACATCAGTAAAATAGGAGAAACTGTAGTTTGTCTACCACATAAAGTTGTAATAGAAATTAAAGGAAAGGCAAATATTGAAGATGAAGAAACAGACTTTATATCTGGTTAGAGGTGAAAAAAATGAAAAAAACTACTAAATTAGTATATATATCTTTGCTTATTGCTCAAGCCTTAGCTTTACATATAATTGAAGGAATGCTTCCTATACCTTTTATTACTCCTGGTGCAAGATTAGGACTTTCAAATATTATTACTGTAATGGCCTTGTATACTTTAAGCTATAAAGAAGCTTTTACAGTTTTAGTAGTGAGAATTTTACTTTCAGTGATGTTTGGTGGAAGTATATCAAGACTCTTATATAGTTTAGGTGGAGCATTTTTTAGCTTCCTCTCAATGGTAGTTGTAATTAAAATGTTTAAAGATAAACTTAGCATAATTGGAGTTAGTGCTACAGGAGCAATTTTCCACAATGTAGGACAATTGTTAGTAGCTTCATATATAGTAGAAACTTTAGGTGTGATGTTGTATTTACCTATAATGACCATTGCAGGGATAGGTACAGGTATTTTTGTAGGTTTAACCTGTAATTTTGCATTAAATCATTTATATAAAATTAATAATAAAAATAATTTGGGATTTATAACAAAAGATAAATTACAATAAAGTTTAAAATCATGGAAAATTGGCAGTAGATAATTAATAATAAATTTCTATTGTACATCGTCAATTTTCAATTGTATAAGGGGTGATATCATGAAAATAGATGAAAAAATACTTAATAGTATATTTAATAGCATAGAAGAGTCTATTGTTATTGTAGATTTAGACGGCAAAATCATAATGATGAGTAATGAATATAAAAAGTTTTTAGAATGTGATAGCCCTGAAGGAAAACATGTAACAGAAGTAATACCTAACACTAAGTTACATATAGTAGCTGAAACAGGTGAAAAAGAGGTTGGAGAAATTCAAGAAGTTAATGGACATAAAATGATTTCTATGAGAGCACCACTTATTAATGAAGGAAAAATTATTGGAGCCATAGGAAAAGTTATGTTTAAAGATTTAAGCAACTTTAAAATATTAAGCAGTAAAATTTCTAATTTAGAAAAAGAATTAGAATATTATAAAAATGAATTTAATGAGGAGAAAAAAGCTAAATATACATTTAATAATTTAGTAGGTAAAAGTGAGAAATTTATTAATGCTATTAATTTAGCTAAAAAAGTAGCTAAAGGTGATTCTAATGTACTTATTACAGGAGAAAGCGGTACAGGAAAGGAATTAGTAGCTCAGGCAATACACAATGGAAGTAAGAGATGTTTTAAACCTTTTATAAAAGTTAACTGTGCAGCAATTCCTTCAGAACTTTTTGAATCTGAGATGTTTGGATATGAAGAAGGGGCTTTTACTGGGGCAAGAAAGAGCGGGAAAAAAGGATTGTTTGAATATGCAAATGGAGGTACTATTTTACTTGATGAAATAGGGGATATGCCTTTGAGTATGCAAGTAAAGCTTTTAAGGGTGCTCCAAGAACGAGAGTTAGTTAGAGTAGGTGGAAGTGAAGTAAAAAAAATAAATGTTAGAGTTATAGCTTCTACTAATAAATCTCTTTTAGAACTTATAGAAAAAGGAAAGTTTAGAGAAGATCTATATTATAGATTGAATGTTATGCATATTATCCTCCCACCATTAAGAGAAAGACCGGAAGATATTGAGCCATTATGCGAGAGACTAAGTATAAATCTTTGTAGCAGATATGGAATTTATTCAGAAGGAGTTTCAAAAGAAGCACTAGAATATTTAAAAGCTTATGATTGGCCAGGAAACGTAAGACAACTTGAAAATGTTTTAGAAAGAGCCATAAATTTACTTGATACAGAACTTTTAATCTTTCCTAAACATCTTCCAGAAAAGATATTAAAATGCAAAAGTAAACACTACACCTTAAATGAAGGTGAAACACTAAAAGATTTAGTAGAAGAAATTGAAAAAGATATTATTATAAAAGCTTTAAAGAAAACTGATGGAAATAAGAATAAAGCAGCTTCAATGTTAGGGTTGAGTAGAACTGGATTATATAAGAAATTAAAACGATATAATTTAGAAAGTTTATAGCTGTTAACAAAAGTGTACATGTAAATTAAGTTTACATATACACTTTTGTTTTTTACTAATTTCCTTTAAATTTAATATTTAAACTTTTAAAGGAAAAATAATGGATAAAAAATGAAATAAAAAACTATTAATTCCTTAAAAACATATATAGTTATAATGTTAACAAATTTGTGGGTAAATTAACAATTTTATTAATTTATCGACAATTTATTTTGATGTAAACTTAGTTTACACTTGATTTTTTACTAAATATGTAGCAATATAGATATTGTGCAGGTTTAGAGAAAATAAAAAAAGTTGGCACAATTTTTGCTTGTATTATTTATGTGAAAATGATTAATTATTAATTAAAATTTATCATAAAATATGCAATATGCGAAGTTTAATTGGAGGATGAAAAGAATGAGAGAAGTAGTAATAGTAAGTGCTGTAAGAACACCAGTAGGATCATTTGGGGGAAGTTTATCTAAATTTTCAGCAATAGAATTAGGAACATTTGCTGCAAAAGAAGCTATTAAAAGAGCAGGAATAAAACCAGAAATAATAGAAGAAGCTATTATAGGAAATGTTTTAACTGCAGGACTTGGACAAAATCCAGCTCGTCAAATAGCATTAAAATCAGGATTAGCTGAAGAGTCAAGTGCAATGACTATTAATAAAGTTTGTGGTTCTGGACTTAGAGCAGTAAGTATGGCAGCTCAAATAATAAAAGCTGGAGACGCAGATGTAATTCTTGCTGGAGGAACAGAAAGTATGAGTAATGCACCATATGTTCTTCCAAACAATAGATGGGGACAAAGAATGGGTAATGGAAGTGTTGTAGATACTATGATTAACGATGGTCTATGGGATGCTTTCAACAATTACCATATGGGAATCACAGCAGAGAACATAGCAGAAAGATGGAACTTAACAAGAGAAATGCAAGATGAATTTGCTTTAAATAGCCAATTAAAAGCTGAAGCAGCAATAAAAGCAGGAAGATTTAAAGATGAAATAGTTCCAATAGAGATTCCACAAAGAAAAGGAGATCCTATTATATTTGATACAGATGAATTCCCAAAAGCTAATATGACAATAGAAAAATTAGCTAAATTAAGACCAGCTTTCAAAAAAGATGGAACAGTAACAGCAGGAAATGCTTCAGGAATAAATGACGGTGCAGCAATGCTTATAGTTATGTCTAAAGAAAAAGCAGATGAATTAGGAGTAAAACCATTAGCTACAATAAAATCATATGCTTCTTCAGGATTAGATCCACAAATAATGGGATATGGACCAGTTCCAGCTACAAGAAAAGCATTAGCAAAAGCTAACTTAAAAGTAGAAGATTTAGATTTAATAGAAGCAAATGAAGCTTTTGCAGCTCAATCTTTAGCAGTAGTTAAAGACTTAAATTTAGACACAAGCATAGTAAATGTAAATGGTGGAGCTATATCAATAGGACACCCAGTAGGAGCTTCAGGTGCTAGAATATTAACAACATTAATACATGAAATGATAAAGAGAGATTCAAAAACTGGTTTAGCTACACTATGTATAGGTGGCGGACAAGGTACTGCATTAGTAATTGAAAGATAATAAAATTTCAAATAAATATATTAAACTATAAATTATAAGAGAGTTACGATTTAAAGAAAGAGTCAGTATATACTGGCTCTTTTTACGTATAGTAAATTCTTCAGTGAATTACCAAATAAAAACTCTTAGCCCTTGGTGAAGTTTACCAAAGGTTATTCACTAATAACTTATATATTTTTCTGAAATAATATATTATAGAATAAATAAAATAATTTTATTGAAGTATTTTGGAAAAATTAGAGTTTAAGTATATTTTGGGAAGTACATAATTGATTTTTATAATAAATTGATTCATAGCTTTAAATATAAATTTTAAAAATTGTAAGTTTTTTTATTATAGGCTAAAAATTAAGTTATAACTATTTAATTTTCAACTGCATGACAATGAAATATATTAAAAATATAATTATATCAATTAAAATAATGATAAGGAGTAATGTTATGTGTGGTAGATTCTTTTTGGATATTAATGATAGAGAAATTTTAAATTATTACAATATAAAAGATAATAGTGAAGGAGGGGGAGAAAAATTTCCTTCTCATAAGGCTATAGTAGTTAAGGAAAATGAAACCACTTATATGAAGTGGGGATTTCCTTTTGATAACAAATTAGTTATAAATGCTAGAGGAGAAACGGTTTTTGAAAAAAGATTTTTTAAGAAATCTATAAAATCTCAACGATGTTTAATTCCAGCTTGCCATTTTTATGAATGGAAAGATAAGATGAAATATAAAATAAAAATGGACAATGAAAAGTTTTTTTCTATGGCAGGTGTTTATAATAAATTTATAGATAAGAGCGGTGAGGAATACTATGCTTTTGCTATTTTAACCACAGAAGCAAATAGAGAGATGAGTAAGATACACCATAGAATGCCAGTAATTTTGAGGAAAAAAGAAGAAAAAATATATTTAGCTAATGAGACACCAGAAGAAGTAATAAGAGAAATGCTAGCTCCCTTAGAGGATAATAAATTGATGATAATAGAGGATAAAGGAATAGAGCAACTAAGTTTGTTTTAATAAAAAATAGTTAAAATCTTAATTCTCCTTTGGTTATATGGTAATATTAAGTTATTAATGATTGTGGCTTTATGAGTTTTTAAAGCTTGAGGGGGAATGATAGTATGTGTTTAAAATGGGTTTTAAGGGGGATAGCTGCAATAGTAATTGTAATCATAGGATATTTCCTTTTTATGACTATTACAGATTATAAACCAGATGAAATTTTAGAAGTTGAAATAAAAAACAACAAAAGGGAAGAGGCTAAGTTAAATTCTTTAATGACGGTTATGACTTATAACATAGGATATTGTGGAATGGATAAAGATGTGGATTTTTTTATGGATGGAGGCAAGGGTTCCCGTTCCCTTAGTAAAGAAAAAACATTGGAAAATTTAGAGGAAAGTTTTAATGTGATAAAAGAAGAAAATCCAACTTTTGTTTTTTTACAAGAAGTGGACAAAAAAGCTACAAGGAGTTATAAGGTAGATCAATATGATTATCTTATGAATAATTTAGATGAGTATTCATCTAGTTTTGCAATAAATTATAAAGTGCTATGGGTTCCTGTACCCATTCAAAAACCTCATGGAAGTGTTTTAGCTGGATTGGCAAGTTTTTCAAAACTCACTGCCAATAAAAGTACTAGGTATAGTCTTCCTGGAAAGGAATCATGGCCCAAACAGTTAGCAGATCTTGATCGTTGTATTTTAGTTAATAGGGTGCCAGTAGAAAATGGAAAAGAATTGATATTGATAAATCTTCATTTATCAGCTTATGATAAAGGGGGAAAAATAAGAAAACAACAGCTTGATTTTTTATCTTCCTTCCTTCAAGAAGAATATAAAAAGGGAAATTATATAGTAGCAGGAGGAGATTTTAATCATCAAATTCCAGGAAGTGAAAGCTCAACCTTTGAAGCTACAGAGGAGTTTCCAGATTGGATTCAAACTATTCCAAAGAATTTTAAACCAGAAGGATTTAACTGGTATTTTGATAAAGAAAATCCTACAGCTAGATCAGTTGTAAAACCTTATAAAAAGGGAGAAAATTTTAGAACGATTATAGATGGATTTTTGGCTTCTGATAATGTAGAAGTTATATCTACTAAAACAAAAGATTTAGATTTTATTTATTCTGATCATAATCCAGTAATATTAAATTTTAAATTAAAATAAATTATTGATGTTTCTATAGAATAATATTTAAAAACTAGCAAAAACTAAAGTATATTGGTTTTTAGAAAGGGGATATACAATGAAACATTTAATAATTTATGCTCATCCTAACCCTAATAGTTTTTGTCATGCTATATTAGAAAGCGTAGAAAAAATTAGTAAAAATAAAGGGCATGAGGTAAAAATTAAAGATTTATATGCAGTTAATTTTAATCCAACACTTCAGCCGGCAGATTTTGAGGCTTTTGGAAAAGGGGAAATTCCTAGTGATATTAAAAATGAACAGGAAGAAATAAAATGGGCAGATCTTATTACTTTTATTTATCCTATATGGTGGGCATCTATGCCAGCAATACTTAAAGGATATATAGATAGAGTCTTTGCTAATGGATTTGCATACAAATATGAAAATAATATTCCAATAGGACTATTAGAAGGGAAAAAAGCACTTATATTCAATACAACTGGATCTCCTAGTGATGCTTATTCAGAAAGCGGAATGCAGGATGCTATTAAACAGATGGCTAATGACGGGATATTAAAGTTTTGTGGAATTGAACCACTTCATCATGTTTTCTTTGGAGCTGTTCCTTTTGTGGATGATGAGTCACGTAAAGAGTATTTGACTAAAGCAGAAACTTTAATACAAAACTTATAATTTGTTAACGAAATTGAATTTTATATAAATCACATATTTAACAGTAGAAACTAGATGTGATTTAAAAGAAAAGAACCTATATAAAAAATATATAGGTTCTTTTCTTTTAAATGATTTGCTTATTGTGAAGTAGGAGATAATAAAAATGAATTAATTATATAATTTAAAATCAATATATAAAATAATATAAAAATAAAATTTATATTTTACTATATAACATTTATTATGTAATAAAAGATAAACATATGAAAAAAGTGATGTATAATTGGGAAAAATATAAAAATATGCGTACAAATATAATTAAAAAAACTATATTTCATTTAAAAATATAGTTGTACTATAAATAATTTTCAAAATAAATAAAATTTTGAAAAAAGAATGAAATATGATGGAAAATATATTGTTTTTTGTATAACCCTGTAATAGAATTGTTTTAAGACAGTAAAACGTTTTAGTTAAACCATTAACTAAAACTTTTTTTTATGATAAATAATTAAAAAATTATCTTTATATTTTATTTCACTATATAAAGGGAGTGTATACAAATGAAGGATATACTAGTTATTGGCAGTATTAATATGGATTTTGTAGTGGATGTAGATCATATACCTAAACTGGGAGAAACTATATTATCAAATTCTATTTCTAAATTTTATGGAGGAAAAGGTGCTAATCAAGCAGTTGCTATTGGAAGATTAGGGGAAAGAGTTAAGATGATTGGTAAAGTTGGGCAAGATGATAATGGCAAAGATTTAATAAAGTCTTTAAAAGAAAGTAATGTTGATGTGAAATACATATTGTTTGATGAACATTATCCATCAGGTACTGCTTTTATATATGTAGATAAAAATGGAGATAACTGTATTGTGGTAAATCCAGCATCAAATAGCAATTTAAAAGCGGAAGATATTGAAAAATATAGTGAAGCTTTTGAAAATGTTTCTTACTGTGTAATGCAGCTGGAGATACCTTTAGATACAGTTAGAACTGCAATAGACTTTTGTCATAAAAAAGATATAAAAATAATATTAAATCCTGCTCCAGCTCAAGAAATACCAGAAAAAATATTGAGAAAAGTTGATTATTTAATACCAAATGAAACAGAATTAGAATTGATCACTGGCGTAAGTATAGATAATGAAATTGATATAAAGAATGCTGTAAACAAAGTTTTAGCTATGGGAGTGAAAAATGTTATAACTACTCTTGGGGAAAAAGGAGCAGTTTATGCAACCAATACAGAGTTTAAAACTTTTGATTCTATAAAAGTTAAAGCAGTAGATACAACTGCAGCAGGAGATTCTTTTATAGGAGGATTTGTTTCATATTTAAATAGAGAAAATGATGTTATAAAAGCTATTGAGCATTCCTTATATGTTGGGGCGTTAACTGTTAGTAAAAAAGGAGCTCAAAGTTCATTGCCTTACAAAGAAGAAGTAGAAGAATTTATTAACATAAAGAAAAGTGAACTATTTTAAAAAAATATAGATAAAGATACTAAGGGGGATTTAATCATGAAATGTAAAAAACAAATTGCATTACTATTAACTCTTATTGTTGTCTTTTCAACATTACTTGTTGGATGTGGCAGTATTGGTAGCAATAGTAACAGCGAAGATGATAGTTCTAAAAATAACAAAAAAACAAAAGTTGCATTATTATTAGCAGGATATTTGGGAGATAAGTCATTTAACGATTCTGCTAATAAAGGAGTAGAAAAGGCTAAAGAGGAATTTGAACTTGAAGTTAAAATTATGGAAACTGATAAAGCAGCAGATTGGGAATCAAACACAATGGCTATGGCATCATCAGGAGAATATGATTTAATTTTAGCAGTATCAGCTCAGTATGGAGATATATTTAAAGAAATAGCTCCTCAATTTCCAAATCAAAAATTTGCAATAATTGATGGTGTTGTTGATGAACCTAATGTATATTCAGCTATATTTGCTCAAAATGAAGGATCATTTTTAGCAGGCGCAGCAGCAGCCTTATTTACTCAAAAAACTAATATTAAAAATGTAAATGAAGATAAAGTCATAGGATGGGTTGGGGGCGTAGATATACCTGTGTTACAAGATTTCTTAACAGGATATAAGCAAGGTGCAGAATATATAGACCCATCAGTAAAAGTTATATCTGCTTTTGCAGGATCCTTTAGTGATCCATTAAAAGGAAAAGAATTAACCTTAGCCCAATACAGCCAAGGTGCTGATATAGTAATGAATGTTGCTTCAGGTACAGGAAATGGTGTATTAGAAGCAGCTAAAGAATCAGGTAAATATGCCATAGGTGTTGATGATAATCAGGACGGATTATATCCAGGAAACATATTAACTTCAATGCTTAAACATGTGGATATTACAACATATACAATAATTAAATCTGTAATTGATGGAAATTTTAAGGCTGGAGAAACTCTTTATATGGATGTAATTAATGGCGGAGTAGGATTAACAGATATGTCTGTTATGAAGGAAGCTTTAGGTGCTGACTTTCCAGAAGATATATTAACAAAAGTTAAAGAAATAGAAGAAAAAATTAAAAGTGGTGAAATAAAAGTTAAATCACATCCTGGATTTGGCAACAAATAAAAAATTAAGAATATGCCAAGACTAGTAATTTAATCTTGGTATATTCTATAGATAAACTACTTTAGGGAATTAAATTATATTAACTATGGTTTAATTCATAATACATATAGTGATTTAGAGCTGTTATATCTATATAAATATAATTTAGTTAGGTAGGGGAGAGTCTATGTGGAATAAAATTATACAAATGACTAGCATAAAAAAGAATTTTGGGACTGTACAAGCTATTTCTAATGGCTTTTTTGATTTGTATGAAGGAGAAATACATTCTTTAGTAGGAGAAAATGGGGCAGAAAAGTCTACTTTGCTAAAAATACTTTACGGAATGTTTAGGTTTGATGAAGGCAAGATGATTGTAAAGGGTAAGGAATACCCATATTTAACTCCTAAAGAAGCTATAGAATTAGGAATAGGTATGGTCCATCAAGAGTTTATGTTAGTTGAAGATTTAACAGTGCTTGAAAATATAATCTTAGGTTTTGAACCAAGTAAAGGTATGAGAATAGACTTAGAGGATGCAAAAAAAAGAATACAAGAATACATAGATCTATATGGAATGGATATACAACTTAATAAAAAAGTTAGGAATATATCTGTAGGAGAAGCACAAAGAGTTGAAATTATAAAAACTCTTTACAGAGGTGCTGAAATATTGATATTGGATGAACCAACAGCTGTACTTACCCCTCAGGAAACAGTTCAATTGTTTAAAATATTAAATGCCCTTAAGAAAGATGGAAAATCAGTAATATTTATATCTCATAAACTTAAAGAGGTTATGGAAATAAGTGATAGAATATCCGTTATGAGGCAGGGGGATTATTTAAAAACTTTCATGAAAAAGGACACAAGTATACCGGAAATAGCAAAAATGATGGTTGGAAGAGAGGTATTTTTAGGAACTAAACCTAAAGCTGGAAAAATTGGAGAAGTTGTCATTGAATTAAAAGATATATATGTTCCGGGAGATAGAGAATTATCAAAAATTAGAGGGCTGAATTTAGAAATAAGAGAAGGAGAAGTTTTAGGTATTGCTGGAGTAGATGGAAATGGTCAGACAGAGCTTATCGAGGCAATCACAGGCCTTAGAAAAGTTGAAAAAGGTGAAATAAAACTGTTAGGAAAAGATATAACCAACTTATCACCTTTGAAAATTAGAGAATCTGGAGTAGCACATATACCTGAAGATAGAAATCTTAGAGGATTAAATAAGCAGTGGAGTATTAAGAATAATTTGATTGCAAATAAGTATTATAAAAGTCCTTTTAGTAAATTTATAAAATTAAATAAAAAAGAAATAGAAGCTTATTCTAAGGAACTAATAAATAAATTTGATATTAGACCAAAAGATGGACAAATACTCACATCTAATTTGTCTGGAGGAAATGCGCAAAAGGTAATAGTTGCTCGTGAAATTGATATGAATTCAAAACTTTTGATAGCAGCACAGCCAACTAGAGGTGTAGATATTGGATCTATTGAAGAAATTAGAAAATACCTAGAAGAAGCTAAGAAAAAAAACACAGCTATACTTTTAGTATCTGCAGATCTTGAGGAGATACTTTCTCTTTCAGATAGAATAGCTGTTATGTATGAAGGCAAAATAACTGGTGTACTTTCTTCTAAAGAAGCCACAGAAGATAAGTTAGGAATCCTTATGATAGGAGGTAAAGTAAATGGGTAAAAAATATTATATAAACTTACTTCTTTCATTGATGACTGCTTTTGTTATAGGTGCAATAATTATAATTACAATGGGATTTAATCCTATAGAAGGATATATTCAACTGTTTAAAGGTGCATTTAAAGGTAACTTTAATTTAGGAGGTACACTTCAAATTTTTGTTCCATTAATGTTAACAGCATTGGCTTTTGCAGTTTCTTCAAAGGTGGGAATATTTAACATAGGAGTTGAAGGTGAAGTATATCTAGGTGCAATAGCAGCTGCGTGGATAGGAGCTTCTCTTGTGGGACTTCCTAAAATTGTACACATACCTTTAACACTGGGGTTTTCTGCTATTGTGGGAGCATTATGGGCCTTTATACCTGGATATTTGAAATCATACTTTAATGTAAATGAAGTAACTGCAACTATATTATTAAATTATGTTGCTATTTACATAACTAACTATTTAGTGAATGGAGCTCTATCTTCTCAAAGTCTTGTTGCTAAAACTAAAGACATAGAAAATAGTGCAAAATTATCCACAATCTTAAAACCCAGCAAATCAAATACTGGACTGTTTATTGCAATTGGAGTTTTATTATTTATATATTGGTTAATGTTCTATACTACAGTAGGATATAAACTTAGAAGTGTAGGAGCTAATAGAAAATTCTCTGAGTATATAGGAATTAAAGAAAAACAAATAATGGTTATTGGAATGATGATAAGCGGGGCAATTGGAGGTCTTGCAGGAGGAATAGAAACCACAGGAGTTTACGGATATTTCTTAGGAAATTTTTCTGTGGGAATAGGTTTTGATGGAATGCTCATATCACTAATTGCTAGAAATAATATAAAACTTGTACCTTTTATAGCTTTTTTTGTTGCAAGCCTTAAATCTGGAGCCTTAGGTATGGAAAGGTTTACAGGTATACCTAAATCTTTAATAGATATAATTATTTCAATATTTATAATATTAGTATCAATGGAAGGATTATATAGTGGAGTGAAGCTAAAAAAGAAAAGTGTAAAAGTTGAAAATTCTAAAGAAGATTCAATTAATGCTTAATGGCAAAGGAGTGAATAAGTTTGGAAATATTATCATCTATATTTGATTTAAGTTTGATTGCTTCTATGATTAGGGCATCTACACCAATATTATACGCAACTTTAGCCGTTATAATAACTCAGCAAGCAGATATACTAAATATTGGTACTGAAGGAATTATGTTAATGGGAGCCTTTATTGCAGTGTCAACAAGTTTTTTAACTGGAAGCTGGATTTTAGCTGTAATAGCAGCTATTATATCTGGAGTTTTAATGGCACTTATAGTAGGAGTTGCTCATATAAAATTTAAAGGAGAAATTATGGTTGTTGGTATATCTCTTAATATGTTTTCATTGGCAGTAACAAGATTTTTATTAAGAGAGATATTTGGAGTAGCGGGAAGTTTTTATTCCGATAAAATAGTGCCTATACCAAGAATAAAAATAGGCTTTTTAGAGAATATTCCTGTATTAAATACATTATTTAATAATTATTCCCTATTTGAATTTTTAGGCCCAGTTTTTGTGTTTTTAATATGGTATTTATTATTTAGAACCACTTGGGGGCTTAGAATTAGAAGTGTTGGATTGAACCCTAAAGCAGCAGAAACTGCAGGAATAGATATTTATAAATCAAAATTTCAAGTGATTATAATATCTGGAATATTAGGTGGAATTGCTGGAGCTCATTTATCTTTAGGATATTCGAAGATGTTTGTTGAAAACATGACCAATGGAAGAGGATTTATGGGAGTTGCAGCAATGTATTTTGGAGGGGTAAATCCTATATTTGCTTATATAGGAACATTGATTTTTGGACTTGCAGATTCTATAGGAGCAAGATTACAATTACATGGATTTCCTTCAGATATTATACTTATGGTTCCATATATTACAACAGTAGCTATACTTTCAATTTCCATGATTAGAAAATATTTTATAGAAAACAAGACAAAGAGTTCTCTCATTAAAATAGATAATAAATAACTTAGAGATAAACTACTGTAAAGTCAAAGGTATATTTGAACATAAGTTAATAGTTCGATGTATTAATTAACAATCTAAAAAATTGACAATGGAGAATTGACAATTATTGTTGAAATTAGTTCTATCAAACTAATTTCTTTAACGAATGGTAGATTTATAACATAAAGTTGTGGGATGTGATAGAAAATGAATAATAATTTAAAAAAGCTACTTATTAATAATAAAGAACAGTATGTAAAATATCTTATGGACTTAATCTCCATAGATACTCAAGTAATAGGTCATGGAATAGATGGTGGAAAAGAAAAAGAAGGACAGTTATATATTAAAAAACTTTTAGAGGATATTGGTGGACAAGTTACAGTAGAGCAAATGGAAGAGAGAAATATTGTAGAAGCTCTTAAGAAATATAATGAGGGAAACTTAAATCATAATTATGAAGGCAGATTTAATTTAATAGGAGATTTCAAAGGAAGAAGTGATAAAACTCTTTTATTTGATGGTCATATAGATACAATGCCGCCAGGGGACATAAGTAAGTGGAGAATCAATCCTTGGAAGCCAGAAATAATTGATGAAAAAATTTATGGATTAGGCGCTGCTGATATGAAAAGTGGACTTATGGCAGTCATAATGGCGGTAAAATTGATAAAGGAAGCAGGAATAGAACTTCCTATTAATGTGAAAATTCTATCAGTGGTAGATGAAGAAGGAGGAGGAAATGGAACTATCCATGCAGTTACAAAAGGTGTACAAGCTGATGGGGCAATAATTTGTGAACCTTCAGGTAACAAAATAATAAATGCTCATATGGGATTTGTATTTTTTGAAATAGAAGTTAGTGGAGTAGCTCTTCATAGCGGTAAAAAGTGGGAAGGAGTTAATGCTATTGAAAAGGCAATTAAGCTTATAAATGCATTAAATGAATTAGAACATCAGTGGTTAATGAAATATAAACATAAAGTGCTTCCAGCTCCAACTATAAATGTGGGAGTTATTAATGGTGGTACTGCTGGTTCTACAGTACCTGATAATTGTAAGTTTAAGATATGTATTCACTATTTACCAGAAATAATGAGTTATGACATGGTTAAAAATGATGTGATAAATACTATAAATCTATGTGCTAATGGGGACAGTTATCTTAAGGATAATCCACCCACATATAAAATATATCAAGCTGGAGGAGCCTTTGAAATGGATGAAAATCACAGCTTTATATCTAAAGTTAAAGAAGCATATAGAGAAGCTGCTGAAATTAGCCCTATAATAGATGGAAGCTGTGCAGGCAACGACGCTAGAATTTTAAAGAATATAGCTAATATACCTACAGTTATATTAGGACCAGGCTCATTAGAACAATGTCATTCTATTAATGAATATGTAAAAGTAGAAGAATATTTAACACATATTTTAATATATGCAACATTAATATTAAATTTTGATAGATGATTTTTAAGGAGGACTTTTAAAATGGGTAAAATATTAATTGCTGGTGAATCATGGATGAGTCATACAGTTCATGTAAAAGGATTTGATAGTTTTACAACTTCAGTTTATGAAGAAGGTATTGAATATATAAAAAATGCATTAGAAGAAGGTGGATATGAGGTGGATTTTTTACCAAATCATATAGCACCAGATAAATTTCCCACAACTTTGGAAGAACTAAATCAATATGAGGCTGTTATATTATCTGATATAGGATCAAACACTTTGTTATTACCTAAATCAGTTTTTACACATGGAAAAAAGCTGCCTAATAGATTAGAACTTATAAAAGAATACGTTGAGAAAGGCGGATCATTCCTAATGATAGGAGGATATATGTCTTTCACTGGAATAGATGCAAAAACAAGGTATGGTGAAACTGCTATAAAGGATATATTGCCAATAAAGATGTTAGATAGAGATGATAGAGTAGAAGCTCCTCAAGGATTTAATCCAAAAGTCATTAAGGAACATGAAATATTAAATGGAATTCCAAAAGAGTGGCCTCACTTTTTAGGATATAATAAAACAATAGCCCTAGAGGAGATTGGAGAACATATAGTAACAATAAATGGAGATCCATTTATATCAGTCATGGGATATGGAAATGGCAGAACTGCTATATTTACTTCTGATTGTGCTCCACATTGGGGATCAGTGGAGTTTTTAAATTGGGAATATTATAACAAACTTTGGATAAATATCTTAAATTGGATGACAAAAAAATAAAATTTGCAGAGTTTAAAAAGGTTTCAGAAATCATTTTGACTATTGTTAAAATAAAAAAATAAAAGTGATAGGCATAAGATGAGACATGGACGCTCTTTTAATTTTGGAAGAAACAAATTTAAAGTTTACTTTTAAAAATAGGGCTATACATGACTGTTGCCATGATAGTCATATGGCAATTTTATTAGCTATAGGATAAGTTTTAAAAGAAAATGAAGAGGATTTAAATGGAACAATAAAATTAATCTTTCAACCTAGAGAAGAAGGATATGGTGGAGTGATTTTATGAAGGTAACTATAAAGGATGTAGCAAAGAAAGCTAACGTTTCAATTACTACAGTTTCAAGAGTGATAAATAAGATAGAAGGATATACTAATGAAGAAACTAAAAAAAGAATATTAAAAGTTATTGAAGAATTGGATTATAAACCTAATGCACTAGCAAGAAGTCTAGTTACTAAAAAGACAAAGAGTATAGGCTTAATACTGCCGGATATATCAAACCCATTCTTCCCAAGTATAGCTAAAAGTGTGGAAGATATGGTAAATGAATTAGGATATAATCTTATATTATGTAACAGTTATGATGATACAGAGAAGGAAGCCAATTATATAAATGTATTGAAAGAAAAATGTATAGATGGGATTTTGCTTAGCTCTAAGCAAACCAAAGATAGATATGAGATTTATAAAGATGATGATGTACCTATGGTTTTCTTTGATAGAAAACCAGAAGTAAAAGTTAAATATGGAGTTTTTGTAGATAATTATAAAGGTGCTTATGATGCTACAAAACATCTTATTAAATTAGGACATAGAGGAATAGCTTGTATAACCGGTCCTAAAAATATTAATACTAGTATTGAAAGGCTAAAAGGATATAAAGATGCGTTGATAGACTATGGCATAAAATATGATGAAGTCATTGTTAAATCTAATGATTATACTATTGAGGGAGGATATGAAGCAGCAAAAGATTTACTTAAGAATTATAATATAACAGCTATATTTGCTCAAGATGATTTGATGGCATGTGGAGTTTATAGAGCAGCAAAAGAATTATGCTGTAGAATACCAGATGACATATCAGTGGTGGGATTTGATGATATAACCTTAGTTGAATTTTTAGATCCTCCACTTACTACTATAAAGCAGCCTACAGAAGACATTGGAAGAGTGTCTGTAGAAATATTGATGAATATAATTGAAAATAATAAAATGCAAGAAAGAATAACAATCCTCAATACAGAATTAATTGTAAGAGATAGTACAAAAAACATTAAATAAAATTTATTTTTTCTAATTAATTATAAGGTGTGATATATAATTTAAATTATATGTAAGAGAAACCATGCTAATTTAGCATGGTTTTATTTATGCATAAAATTGTGGATATTTTCATTATACGGCTTTTATTTTAACTATGGTAAAATTATTATAGTCATTGAATTAAAAAAAGATAAATTAATAAACATATCTTTAGAAGTTGACTAAATTTAAATAAAATCATATAATGAATGAAGGTTCATTATAAATGAATCATAATTCATAAAGGAGAAGTTATGCCAAAAATTATTAAAAATTTAGATGAAAAAATCAAAAAAAACGCTCTAAAATTATTTTCAGAATATGGTTATGATGAAGTTGATGTTAAATTAATTGCAAAGGAGTGTGGTATGGCGGTAGGCACATTTTATAATTATTATAAAAGTAAAAGAGAGCTTTTTATGAATATACTTGAAAACTCATGGGAATATACTTTCCAAGAATTAAATAAGATAAGTGAATTGGATATTCCTGCAAAAGAAAAAATTAAAAAAGAAATTGAAATATTATATACAGGAATAGAAGAAAGAAGAGGGTTAGGATATTATGTCCATCAGAGATATACTTTCAATCGAGAGAAAAATGAAGATCTTGGGGATTTTAATCAGATGATAATATCAAGATTAAAATTAATGTTTAAACCTTTTGAAAAAGTAGAGTCTATAAAAAATATAGAAGATATAGATGGTATACTAGCACAAACATTGCTTATTCAAATCACTATGAATTTATCTGTGAGAAAGGACAGGAAAGAAGAAAACCTTAAATTTATTGAAGAGTTAATTTTAGGGCTACTAGTTACGGAGTAATACTTTTGGAGGGACAATAAATGGAAAATAAAATAGATGCTAGGGCAGAACGAGCAAGGCTCATGGGAGAAGGAGAAATGAAGTCTGTTCTACTTAAACTTTCTATACCTGCAATCATTGCTATGCTTATAAATGCTATATATAATATGGCAGATACGTTTTTCGTAGGAATGTTAAATGATACTGCAGCTATAGGTGCTATATCAGTAGCTTTTCCAGTATTTATGATAGTTGGTGCTGTAGGTCAAGCAATAGGAGTAGGTTCCTCGTCTTACATCTCCCGGTGTTTAGGAAAAAATAAAAAGAATAGAGCTGATAAAACTGCAACAGTAGCATTTATTACTGCTATTGGTGTAGGGATAATAGTAACAGTTTTACTTTACATATTTGTAAAGCCAATTTTAAAACTAGTGGGAGCTTCTGAAACAATAATGCCTTATGCTATAAGTTATACTAAAATATTAGCTACTGGTGCAATATTTACTATTATAAATATGACTTTAAACAATATTATAAGAGCAGAGGGTAATTCTAAGTATTCTATGTTTGCAATAATACTTGGAGCGGTTTTAAATATAATATTAGATCCAATATTTATTTTAACATTTAAAATGGGTGTAGTAGGTGCTGCTGTAGCAACAGTTATAGGGCAAGGTGTTTCCACAATATTTTTAATATCATATTTCTATAGGAAAAAAAGCTTTATAAAAATTAGTATAAAAGACTTTTCCTTTGATAAAAAAATATATTCTGAAATGCTGAAAATAGGCATTCCCACATTTATAATGCAATTTTTAAATTCTTTTGTAATTGGGCTCATCAATAATACTGCAATGCCTTATGGGGATGAAGCTGTAGCAGCAGTAGGAATTGTTTTAAGAATAAACTCAATGATTAACTATATTCTTATAGGGTACATTCAAGGATTCCAACCAGTGGCTGGATACAATTATGGTGCTAAAAAATATAAGAGAGTTAGAGATGCAATTAGAATATCTGTAATATGGTCTACTATATTTTGTATAATAGCTACAGTAGTAATGTGGGTATTTGCAAGTCCTATTGTATCAATGTTTAGTGCTGATAAAAATGTAATAAGAATAGGTGCTAACACAATTATAGCTTTAGGATTATTAAGACCATTCCTTGGTTATCAAATGATTTATACTGGATTATTCCAAGCTTTAGGTAAGAGCAAAGAAGCAGCATTGTTGTCAGTAGCTCGTCAAGGATTATTTTTTATTCCAGCCTTACTACTATTGCCAGGTGCTTTTGAAAGTGGAAATTCATTATTTTTATCTTTAACCTATATATTGCCATATAAAATGGAGTTAGGTCTTTATGCAATAGGATTCAGTCAATCTTTAGCAGATGGGTTAACAGTATTAGTAACTTTATTATTAGGCAGTAGAGTAAAAAAGAGTTTAAAGTTGATAGAAGTAAACCAATAGAAGACAAAAGTAACTTACATCTTCAATTAGCAGTAGAAAAAGATGAAAAAGAAACTAATACATAAATTGTACATTGTAAATGGTCAATTCTCAATTATATAAATATACGTTAATATTTGCAAATAAAAATAGATAAAAGAAAAATAAAGGAATGAAGAGTAATGTTAGCTAAATATAATGAGATAATGAAGTGCTTAAAAAAATCTATAGGTGATATTTCCACTATAAATAATTATTATATTGAAAATATTCCTGTGAAAAAATTAAATAATTCTATTAATTCTTATGGTGAAGGTATAAAAAAAGAAAATGTATTAGCATTAGTAGATACTACAATTTTAGGTAGTGGAAAAGAAGGTTTTTTGTTTACTACTGAGGGAATTTATTTTAAAGAAAGTTTTAATGAAGCTAATTATATAAGTTTTAAGGATATAGATTTTATAAGCATTATAGATAATGACAAGGATTGTAATTCTATTTTGCATATAATGATGAAGAATAAAAAAATTATTACAATCACGTCAACCATTTTAAATAAAACTCCTCTAAAGAAATTTTTACAACAGGTTATTGAAATTTTAAAAGTGTGACTAAAAGTCACACTTTTAAAATGGAATCATAACCTTCATTCCCTTTTCAATCAATTTTTTGTACTATTTCAATAATTGTCCATTGTTGATAGTCAATTTTTAATTTAAAAAGGGGCTTCAATGAACTCTTTTTATAATGTTGATTTATAAGAAAATTAATAATTTTTGCTAAAGAAAGTTTTTAATCACTTACTAGAAAAAATATGATATTATAAAATATATTAATTTAAATTTTTAGATTTAGTATAAAGAATTTGAGGAGAATTATTAATGAAAAAAATAGGCATGAGAAATATTAAGACAGCATTATCTGTAGGAATATGTATAATTATTTTAAGATTATCAAATTTCGATTCAGCTTTTTATGCTTGCATAGCAGCAGTTATAACAATGCAAACTACTGTAGAAAATTCATTCCAGACAGGAAAAAACAGATTGATAGGGACAATCATTGGAACTATTATTGGTATTATATTTTCCTATATTGCGCCTCATAGCACCATATTAACAATAACAGGAGTAAGTTTAATTATATATATTACAAATATTCTTCATGAAAATAAATCTACCAATATTGCTTGTGTGGTATTTTTAGCTATAATGATCAATCTTAAGAACACATCGCCACTTCACTATGGAATTAATAGATTTATAGAAACGGCTATAGGCATTATAGTAGCTGTCCTTGTGAATAGATACATTTGTCCTTACAATGAAATTACAGTTAAAAGCAAAGAAAAATCCTGCAAAAATACTATTGAGAAAGATGAAGATATAAAATAAAGTTGAACTTTTAAATTATGTTAATTAAACTGAACTTTTTATAGTATATCAAAAGTTTATTAAAATTTAATTTAATATAAGATTTTTATTTATATAGGTGTTATAATATTTACATAAATAATATTTAATTATGTTTAAATTAATAGTTTGTAAAAAAGGTTTATATTATTAAAGTACAGAAATACGCTATTTTAAGTAAATGTTTGGTATATTTTAAAATACTATAATAATTCAAGGATTGTGTTTTTACATAATCCTTGTTTAAATTACATTAAGATTTTAAGAAAATATTAATGTAATTTAAAAAGAATTTTTAATTATAATTTGTTCATTATTATAAAAATCTACTGAACAAATTTTATAAGTCCATATAGGGCTGTTTAATTATAGCATATTTGTAGCTAAAAAGAGACTAAGAAATAAACGTTTACTATAGCGATTATAAAGAGGTGCAGAGTTGAAAAAGAATATTGGAAACAAAATAAAAGAATTAAGATCAAATAAAAAGATGACACTGAGAGAATTAAGTGAAGGGACAGGTCTTTCTATTGGTTTTTTATCTCAACTTGAAAGAGGACTTACCAGTATTGCTACAGACTCATTAATGAAAATTGCAGAGGTCTTAAATGTAGATTTAAATTACTTTTTTTCAAACCCTAAGCGTAAAACAAAAATCATATTAAGAAACTATGAAAAAGAAGTTTTTAGAATTGATAATGGCATGTTTATTAATTATAATTTATCTACTGACTGCCATGATAAAGAACTTTTGCCAAGATTGATAGAAGTGCTTCCTAATAATACAGAAGAGGATTTAACCCAATATATGCATGAAGGTGAAGAATTTATATATGTACTAGAAGGGACTTTAACTCTATTTATAAATAGTGAACAATATGATTTATATCCAGGGGATAGCGCCCACTATCATTCTTCAGTGATGCATACCTATGCTAATTATACAAATAAGATTGTAAGAATTTTAGAGGTAAGCTTGCCAAATAACTTTAAAGATAAAGAACATAATAGTAATGATGAAAATTGATTTTACGAACTATTTAAATATGAAAGTGAGGAATAATTGTGAATAAGATAATTGGATTTATTGGTTCAGGTAATATGGGAAGAGCTATGATTGGTGGAATAATCAAGTCAAAACTTGTAGAACCAAAAAAAGTTATAATTTCTGATTTAAATCAGGATAAATTAAATAGTTTACAGGAAGAATTTGGAGTTTTAACTACAATGGACTCTAAAGAAGTGGTAAAAAAAGCAGATATAATTATTTTAGCAGTTAAACCTAATATATACGATATAGTTATGGAGTCTATAAAAGAACATATTACTAAGGAAAAGATAATTGTAACTATAGCAGCTGGAAAGACTATAGAAAACATAGAAACTATTTTAGGGAAAAGTACTAAGATAGTTAGAACCATGCCAAATACACCTGCATTGGTTAATGAAGGAATGTCAGCACTATGTGCTAATAAAAATATTACTGAAGAAGAACTAAAAGAAGTTAAAAGTATATTTGATAGTTTTGGAGAATCTGAAATAGTTTCAGAATATTTAATAGATTCAGTTGTAGCTGTAAGTGGTTCATCACCAGCTTATGTATTTATGCTTATAGAGGCTATGGCAGATGGAGCAGTTATAGGTGGAATGCCGAGAGATAAAGCTTATAAGTTTGCTGCCCAAGCAGTTTTAGGATCTGCTAAGATGGTTTTAGAAACAGGAAAACATCCAGGAGAGCTTAAAGATATGGTATGTTCTCCAGGTGGAACAACTATAGAAGCAGTTAGAACTTTAGAATCAAAAGGAATGAGAACAGCAATTATAGAAGCAATTGTTGACTGCATGAATAAATCTAGAGACATGTCTAAAAATAGTTAATTGTATATTAAATCAATGAAGAACTTAAACCAATGCACAATATACCATAACAATAATTGTAAATTGAGCATTGGGTTAAGTTGTTTTAGCTTATATTTATATAATTGAGAATTGTCCATTGTCAATTTTTAGATTGTTAACTTACATTTAGATATACATTTGACTTTAAAGTAGTTTATCTATTATATTAATCCTCAAAATGTAATGTTTTTTTAATTCGATCTTCGCCTAAGATAGTATTGTTAAATATATTTTTTGCTACATGTAGATGTTCTTCTGGGTTTGCCATACTAGGACTAAAGTGAGTTAACCATAGTTCTTTTACCTTTGAAGATTTGGCTAAATGTGCAGCTTCAGAAAATAACATATGCTTATTAGAAAGAGCTTTTTCTAAATAACTATCATCTCCATACATGCCCTCACAAATAAAAAGATCTGAATCTTTAGAAAGTAATTCAAGATTATTACAGGGTCTAGTATCAGTAGCATAACAAATTTTTATTCCATGTCGCTCTTCTCCTAGTACCATTTCGTTACTATAATGTACTCCATTAAAAAACACTGTAGGTTCATTTTGAAGCTTATTCCAAAGTATTTTAGGCACTTTGTTTTCTTCTGCTTTTATAGGATCAAATTTTCTTTTACGCTTTATATAGAAGGAATAGCCATTGCAAGGAGCTGTATGATCCAAAGAACTAGTAGATATAATAAAATCTTCATAATGAAAAATTTCATCATTTCCATCAGTTTCTATAAGCATAATATCATAAGGAAGAATAGGAAAAAGTACAGAAAGTCCCGATATAATTTCCTCAAGTCCTTTAGGACCTATTATAGTTAGTGGATCTTGTCTACCTGAGTTAGCTATAGTTAAAAGAAGTCCAGGAAGGCCTATTATATGATCACCATGAAAATGAGTAAAACATATTATATCAATATGTTTAAATCCTGTTCCTGCTATTTTCATTGATACTTGAGTGCCTTCACCACAATCTACTAATATTTTATGCCCCTTAATATTTAATAAAAGAGCAGTTAAATTTCTATCTGGAGTAGGAACATTACCACCGCAGCCTAAAAGTAAAACATCTATCAAAAATATCACCTGCTTTTTAATAAATTTAATATATAAAATTATTATAACCAAGAATAATAAATAAAATATTGGTTATAATAATTATCATATACGATATGGAAAATAGACAATTTAAAATGAAAAAATTTATTATTATTTTTCTATGATTTAAATTAATCTATGAAAAACCGCTATAATACGTATTTCAATGTTTATTTTTAATTTTAGTATAATGGATTTTTTAGCTAAAATTAAATTTTTACTAGAAATTTAGAAAAAATACTTGCACAATTTTACTAACTATGGTATTATAATCTTCGTCGGCAGTGCTCGACAAAATACGTGCGTTTTTAGCTCAGCTGGATAGAGCAACGCCCTTCTAAGGCGTGGGCCAGGGGTTCGAATCCCTTAAAACGCACC
>NZ_JACSQB010000141.1 GCF_014836835.1 Clostridium faecium
AACATAAGTTAGTAAGACTCCTGGAAGAACACCAGGTTGATAGGTGAGAGGTGTAAGCATGGTAACATGTTCAGCTGACTCATACTAATAAGTCGAGGGCTTGACCTAATCTTATTCACTGTGCAATTTTCAGAGAATAATTTCTTTGAATTCTATATGCGACGTAGTAATGCGTAGCTTATAGTAATTTGTAAATTTGATAGAAACGAGTAATACAAGGAAATGAATAAGCGAGGAGCGGAGTTTACTAACTGGTAAATGAGCACCACAGCGAATGAAATTGACGACGTAGTACGAAGTTTATAGCAAATTTTGTTTAAATTAGTAGAAGCAAGTAGTACAAGGAAACGAAGGAGCGAGGAACAGAGTTTACTAACTGGTAAATGAGTACCACAGCGACTGAAGTTGACGAAGTAATGCGTAGCTTATAGTAATTTAAAATCTGGTGATGATGGTTTTAAGGGTAACACCCCTTTCCATTCCGAACAGGAAGGTTAAGCCTTAAAACGCCGAGAGTACTGCATGGGAGACTGTGTGGGAGGGTAGGTTGTTGCCAGGTAGTGTTAACTAAGTTTTCTTAGTTAACAATATGGCTCGATAGCTCAGTCGGTAGAGCAGAGGACTGAAAATCCTCGTGTCGCTGGTTCGATTCCTGCTCGAGCCACCAAGTTTTGGCGCTATAGCCAAGTGGTAAGGCAGAGGCCTGCAAAGCCTTTATCCCCAGTTCAAATCTGGGTGGCGCCTCCATAAAAAGAGAGCTTACAAATATTTATTTGTAAGCTCTCTTTTTTTACTAATTTAAGAAATCAGTTTGATAGGAGTAATTTCAACCATAATTGTCAATTTTCTATTGTACATTTTTTAGATTGTTAATTAATACATTAAACTGTTAACTTACATTTGGATATACATTTGACTTTAAATTAGTTTATCTATATATGTATTATTTCTAGATTTAATCTATATTTTAAAAATAAATGGAAATATAAAGTTAATGATAAATTTGTGAATTATGAGATAGTGAAATAACAATATTTAGTTTGAAAGTTATAAATTACATATAAGGTTCTAAATTAATATATCGATACTTATTGGGATAGAAAAGTTTTTTAATATTTTAATTATTTATTATAGAAAAAGGGGGAAAATCATTTAATGGAAAGTAATTTTTTAAAAAAAGCAATAAAGAAAACTAGTATTAATAGTGTGCTGGTTTTTATTTTTGCAATTGGTATAATAATATTAGCATTGTTTAATCATAAAAACAGTGTATTATCTATCTTAGGAGCTCCTAAAGAAGTCAGTAGTGCAGAAGAACTTAAGGAGTATAATTTAACCAGAGAAGGCCATATAAATTTAAATATAGATTATATGACAGATTCAGGCTATTATGTTGCTAAAGATGGTGGTAAAGGAGAAATAACAGATAATATTTATATTGGACTTGTTGATGGAAAATTTATTACAGTAGCTTTACCTGCCAAATCATCTTCAAAAAATCTACTTGAAATGGAAAATGTATCTATTATAGCAAAAGAATTTGATGGATTAGAATCTGAGGAAAATGAAGAATTACTTCAACAAATAAAGGGTGGACTTGCAGAATCTCTTGGAGTGTCTTTAGAAGATATAGAAAGTGAATTTATAAGCGTTATATTCAAAGACTCAAAGACCAATAGACTACTAGAAAAAGTATTTTTAATAGGTGTATTTATTGTATTAATATATTTCATTGTACTTCTTATACAAAATTTAATATCAATAAGCAATTATAGAAATAGTAAGGTTATTAAAAATTTAAGTAAATATGGAAACATAGATTTTATTGAGAATCAAATAGACCAAGAAATAAATTATCCAGAGTATTTAAGTAAAAGATTAATTATTACCACAAACTGGATAATATCTAAATCTACATACAATGTAAAAATTATGCCTATAAATAATTTAGTATGGGTGTATAATATTAAAACTAAGCATTATTATAATGGAATAAAAACAGGAACATCTTTTTCAGTAATGTGTTATTCAGATAAAAATGAAAAAGTTGTATTTGATGTTGGAGGCAAAAAAAAGGAAGATAAAGCAATGGAAATTGTAAATTTAATTTCACAAAAAGCACCATGGGCAATATATGGTTACAGTGATGAAATAAAGAAAAAATTTAAAAAGAATCCACAAATGATTATTGACGAAGTAAATCGTATAAAAATAGGTAGTTCATTATAGATAAAAACAAATCAAATCCAGAGAATAAAAATCTCTGGATTTAATTTTTATATTGTATAAAATTTAAATTTTTAATATATTTATTGTAATCTGATAAAAAAATTGGTATCTCATCACATTGTAAGTTATCATATATATTTCTTAATTCTATTAATGTATTATTATCTACTTCATACCATGTGCCATTAAACTTTACTAAATTGTCTACAAATATTAAAGAACAATTTAAATCACCATCTATAGCTATTGAAATTAAAGGTACTATATTATGTTTTTCTTCTGTTGTACTATAATCAATTGAGTTGAAAAAATTTATAATTTCCTTTAAGTCCTTTTCCTCAGTTACTATTTTCATTTTAGGAGGAAAAGAAAGTAATTTTATAGTAATAGTATCAACATATTTTAGTGAAATAGATTTTGGAGTGTGATTATATGATATAAAGCAAAGAGCTAATACAATTAATAATATTATTAAGAATTTTTTCATATTTAACTACCTACTTTTTATAAAAATCAATGTTTATATTTTTTAACAGTAATTACTATTACTACTACTGGAGCTGCAATCATTAATAAGAAAATAAGTATTCTACCAATTGACTTTAATAATAAAAGGCCTACTATTACTCCAAGTGTAATCAAAAATGCTTTTTCAAGAAAATCAGAACTTGTTTTCTTACATTTTTTTAATTTACAGTATTTTTTTTTAAACCCCACAAAATTCCTCCTAAATATTTCTATATATAATAAAGTATACGAAATATTTCCATATATGACATCATATATAGATATACGTACATGAATTTAATCTATGGGTTTTAAATTTTCTGTTAAAAAATTATTCTGCACCCCATGGGTGGAATTAATTTACAATGCAAAATTATGAATATTCCCTAGTGTTAACTAACAAATTTAAAATTAATTAACTGTAGCGGAGAACAGTGTTCTCCACAAAACCTAACCTATGTCCATATAATTATAGCTGCAGAATTTGATGATGTTACATATTAAAACAATAACTGGCCAACACTGTTCACCCCTACAAAAAAACTAACAATTGTATTGATAGTAAAAATATTAGTTAAATTTATTAGTATTGTTTCTAGCCATACTGCACCTCAGGGCAACCCTAACGGGCTTCGCGCTGCTTTCCAGGGGTGGTAAAAAATTAATTTCAACCATTTTGACTTAGATTGATTAAATTAGATGTAAATAAATGTCTGAAAAAGAGTTTAAAATTAATTAAATTTTTGATATCAATTTTATATAATATCAATATTATATATCTGTAAGGTAAATTTGAGGTAGTGACTGTAAGGATATAAGAATTCTAAATTAGTTTGTTAAATTACTTAATTTCTCTTATAAAAGAAAAATATTTATAATTATTTATTGTTTATAGTAATTTTAAATTGAATAAATTTTCACTAAGGATCAATTTTAAATCCAGCTTATATAGTAACAATTAATTGATTTTAGCAAAAATATAAAGCGTGAAATACAAAATTTATTATTTAATTTCTAGTGGTAAGATTTGAAATTTATAGAATATTTGCATTATAAAGTATAACTAATATAACTAAAGATAAATGATGTTATATTATAATAAGTTCTATTGAATAATTAATTTAGCTGTTATTCAGCTTTAAACGCCTTTAAATCAGGTAGATTATTTCCATAAAGCCTAGTATAATACTCTAAGACAAGATAACAATTAATTTTTAAGGTATAGAATTAAGGTATAGGATTTAGGAGGATTTAGTGATGGGAACTATGTATAAGGAAATTATATGTAGAAAAAAATTATCAGTGCTATTATTTTTATTTATGGTAATACTAATTTTCATACTTTTATCAGATTTTATAAATAGTTTTATAGGAAGTATGAGAATTGTTTGTAATACATTTTTCCTATTTTTAACTATAGGCTTTTGTATTTTTGAAGCTTATAAATGTAGTATTAAATACAAATACTCTATAATAGCTGATCAACTTATTATTCATAGAATAAGGGGAGATGTTCAGTTTTTAGTAGAAGATATAAAGATAAAAGATATAGAATATGTTGGACAGTGCTCACAAGGAAGTAAATTTTTTAGATTAATAAGTCCTAAAAAATATATTTGTTCAATTTTCAAATTAAATAAATATTGTTGTGTTTACAAGATGAATGGGAAAATTTCTAAATTTTATTTTGAACCTAGTGATGAGTTAGTTGAAAAATTAAAAAATGTTAAAGAAAAAAATGCATTATGTTATGGTCAATGCTTATAATAGTTAAGATATATGTTATAAAGTGATAAGGATAGCCAATAGCCATCCTTATTTTTTTATAATTAATTATTAGCTGATATGTTTTTATTTAGTTCAACAGCTATTTCCTGCAATAAATCTTTTCTTTCAATAAAATCTACGGCAGTTATTGCAAGAGCTTCAGCTGTTTTTATAATTCTTTCCTTACATAAAGGTGATAACGTTAATTCTTTAAATTCTAATGAAGGACAATTAATATCTTGATTTTCAGTAATCCCTATAGAGGGATATATTGTTGGAGTGGTATGGCTAACAGTACCTATACCAAGAGAGTAGTCTACAGTTTTAGGTTCGCAAACATTAATAATTCCACATTCTTTTAAATTATTAGAAAATATTCTAGATAATATTTTATTACTTATAAGTTCCTTTGATGGAAGCTCATAAAGAGCTGATTCATATTTGATTTTTAATAGGGTTTCTAAGTTTTTAATATAATTTTTAATTTTGTATTCTATTTCTTCTGCAAATTTCATATTAGGAGATTTTATATTAAATTTAAACATCTCTTTAATTTTTTTACCATGAATTTTATTATTTATGTCTATGGATAAATTATCTATATAACAATTGCCACAAGATGATTTAACTATCTCGTTTATGCCGTTAAGATTAAAAATAGAATAATCTAAAGAATTATTGTATGGGGTATCTAATATGTATTCTATTTTTAATGGAATAGATGCCATAGATGTACCGCTTTCAGAGCTGCAAATATCTACATGTGGCGCTAAGATAACATCCATGTCGTCAAATACATTTTCATAGGTCATTTTAATTTCACTGCCATTAGAATAAAGACCTGGGCATCCTACTATAACTATACTGCCAGAAAGTTTATCCACTGCTAATCTTGAAGCTATAGCACTAGCAATTGAAATAGAAGCATTAGCATTATTACCATATATATGGCCATCATTTTCATCAGCGCTGTATTTGCATATAATACAAATTTTAGGATGACCTTCTCCATATTGACCATAAAAAGCAGTAGGTATATCTAGAAAATTATCTATAACATTAAAATTATATTTTTTTAATATATCTATTAAATATTTTGATGATTTATTTTCATTAAAAGGTTTTTCTGGATTATCATATAAAAATTCACATATTGAATATATATCTTCTTTTATAGTTGATAAAAAACTTATTATATTTTGCTTCACTAAGTATCTCTCCATTTCTTTCATCAGATTGGAATATTGAATGAATTTCAACTGGAATTTAATTTTAAAGCTAATTATTATTTATAGTATATCCAAGAAAAATTTATTTATCGGTAGATTATACCCTGAAAGTTTTAATAATTTGACGATAAATATTTTCAAGTTATAATTGTATTTTGCATCTATAAATTGAATTAAGTAGTGTATTGTTAGAATAGGTAGAAATATTAGGAAATATTTTGGTAGATAATTTTAGTGGACAAAATAAATAATCACCGTTATATGAATAAAATATAGTGTAAGGGGCGATAATTGGGATATATTAAGCTTAGCAATTACAAGGGGGATAATAATAAAATGAAATGTATAATATGCGGAAGGCCTCTAAATAATGGTATAATAATATATGGTAGAGGTATTTGTATTAGTTGTGAGGACAGACTAATAAATTCAAATATTGAAACAGACTTCTACGAATTTTATAAAAGCTGTATTAGGAGAAATTTAATACAGTTCTTATTAAGAGGAGTGAATAATGAATGTCAAGATTACCACTTGTAGAGGGGCTCTTGAAGTATGTAGAAGAAAATAATGTACCTTTCTCTATGCCTGGACATAAGGGTGGAAGGGGATTAAGTTATACTAAAGAGGGTATGAAATTTTTAAATAATATTGTAAGTTGTGATATTACGGAAGTGGATGGATTAGATAATCTTCATAACCCAAATGGAATAATAAAGGAGTCATTAGAACTTTTAAGTAATTTTTATGGCAGTGAAAAATCTTATTTTTTAATAAATGGAAGCACTAGTGGAAATTTAGCGATGATTTTTTCGAATTTTAATGAAGGCGATAAAATAATAGTGGAAAGAAATTGCCATCGTTCCATATATAATGGAATTATTATGAGAAAATTAAAACCTGTATATATTAAAAATAGGATGAATTACAAGTTTGATGCTCCTTTTTCCATAGATAAGGAGCATTTTTCACGTATTATACAAGAGAATAGCGATGCTAAAGGAATAATTATAACTTATCCTAATTATTATGGAATATGCTGTGATTTATCTTATATTGTTAATGAAGCTAAAAAGTACAATATGAAAGTTTTAGTGGATTCTGCTCATGGTGCTCATTTTAAAGCAAATAAAAAATTGCCTAAAGATGCATTAGAGTTGGGATGTGATATGGTAGTAGAAAGTTCACATAAAACTATACCAAGTTTCACTCAAACAGCTTTTCTTCATGTAAATCATGGAATAGATACAGAAAAAGTTGATTTTTATATTTCATCATTTTTAAGTACAAGTCCCTCATATATGCTCATGGCATCTATGGATTATGGTAGATTTTTTCTAGAGACTTATGGTGAAGAAAGTTACGATAAGCTATTAGAATTATGTGATGAATATAGAACTAAAATAAATGAGTTAGAAAATTTTCATGTTATAAGTAAAGAAGATTTATATTCAGATATAGACTTAGACAAGACAAGATATATAATTAATATTAAAAGTGGATATAGTGGTCATAAGCTTTTAGAATATTTGAGAGAGAAGAAAATTCAATGTGAGTTAAGTGATGCAAGAAATGTAGTAGCTATATTTTCACCATTTAATGATAAAAATGATTTTGAGGCTTTGTATAAAGCGTTAAAAGAATGTAACATAGATAAGCTAAGGGAAGAGAGAGTAGAAGCTTTAGAAGTGGAAATACCGAAATTAAAGCTACTTCCATATGAGGTTATAGAAAAGAAAAAAGTTAAAGTTGATATAAATTCTTCTTTAAATAAGATTTGCGGAGTTTCAATAGTTCCTTATCCACCAGGAATTCCATTAGTAATGCCAGGTGAAATTATAAACAAAGATGTTATAGAGTATATTAATTATTATGTTAAAAATAATGTTACAATATTAGGAGCAGAAGAAAATAAAATCAGCGTATTAGAGGAATAGACATTTTAAGTTTAGGGAGGATTCCTATGAAGAAAGGTTTGTTAATAGCGTTAGAAGGACCAGATGGTAGTGGAAAAAGCACTCAAATAAAGATGCTTTGCGATTATTTAGAGAAAAAGAATTATGAAGTTTTATTGACACGGGAACCAGGAGGAACGTCAATAAGTGAAAAAATACGTCATATTATATTAGACAATTCAAATTCAGAAATGTGTGATATGTGTGAAGCACTACTATATGCTTCATCTAGAGCACAACTTGCAGAAGAGGTTTTAAAACCTGCCCTTGAAAGGGGGTCTATAGTACTTTCAGATAGATTTGTATATTCATCTATTGTGTATCAAGGTATAGGCAGAGGGCTTGGTATCGATAGGATTAAATATATAAATGATGCTGCATTAAATGGAGTAAAGCCAGATTTAACTATAATGATTAATGTGTCTTATGAAGAAGGACTAAAAAGAAAATCCAATCAAAGAGATTTAGATAGACTTGAAAACAGCGGTAATGACTTTCATAGAAAAGTTTATGAAGGATATCAATATATTGCAGCTAATATGGATAACATAATAGTTATAGATGGAAATAGGAGTTTGCAAGAAGTTCATGAAGATATTGTAAATGAAGTGGAAAAATTTATTAGATAAGAAAAATATATTCAAAAACATGTAATGAATATGATAGAATATTTATAATATATAAATAATAAAATTTATATTATATATTAAGATTAGTAATAAGGAGGTAGTGTTATGAAACTAGTTATTGCAATAGTACAAGATGATGATGCAGGTGATTTAATAGACGTTATAACTGAAAATGGATTCAGAGTAACAAAACTTGCCACCACAGGAGGATTCTTAAAATCAGGAAATACTACTTTAATGATAGGTGTTGAAGATGATAAAGTAGATACTGTTTTAGCATTAATAGAAGATATATGCAAGGTTAGAAAGCAAATAGTTTCATCGCCTTCACCAGTAGCAGGTTCAACAGGGGTATATGTACCTTATCCTGTAGAAGTAGATATTGGGGGAGCTACTATATTTGTAGTAGACGTAGATAAATTTTTAAGGGTATAATACTATAAAGTTAAATTTAATAATGTGCAGTAAAATATTATATTTTACTGCACATTATTTGTAAGTTATATATAAATTTGTAATATATTAGGAGGAATATTGTGGGCTATAAAAATATAATAGGACACGAAGAAATAATTAAAACTTTTGATATTACAATAAACAATAATAGATTTTCTCATGCTCATATTTTTCTGGGAGAAGACGGAATTGGGAAGAGTGTAATTGCTAAAAGTATAGCAATAAAGCTTATTGGAGAAACAGAATATAAAGATTATGTTGATATTTTTCATTTTAAATTGGAAAAAAACAAATCTTCTATAGGAGTAAATGCTATAAGAGCACTTATAGAAGAAATTAATAAAAAGCCTTATAAATCAGAAAAAAAAGTTATTATAATTCATGAAGGTCATAAAATGACTGTTCAAGCACAAAATGCTCTCTTAAAAACTATAGAGGAACCTCCTAAGGATGTTTTTATTTTTATTTTATGTGAAAATATAGAGAATATGTTGGATACTATAAAGTCCAGATGTCAAATACATAAGTTTAATAGACTAAGCGAAGATGATATGCGTACATACTTACAAATTAATTATCCTAATTTAAGTGATGATGATGTAACAGTATTACTATCCTTTAGTAGCGGTATTCCAGGAAAAGCTGAATTCTTAATGAATAATGAAGACTTTAGAGAATTAAGAGATAAGGTTATAAATATAATATTAAATTTAAAGAATATGAAAGAATTAGATATATTTAAGGAAGATGAGTTCTTCAGTAAAAATAGTAATATGTGGGAAGATATAGTTGATGTTTTTATTTCTTTTATAAGAGATACTATTATTTATAAAGAAGTTGGGTGTGAAGAATTAATTATAAATAAAGATAAACTTACAGAAATAAAACAATGTGCAAATATGTTTTCATTCACTAAATTAAGTGATATTATTAGTATAATAAATGAAACTAGAGAGAACATTGATAGGAATGTAAATAGTTTGTTAGCTTTTGATGTTATGTTACTGAAGATGCAGGAGGTGTAACATGGTTACAGTAATTGGCGTTAGATTTAAGAAGGCTGGTAAAATATACTACTTTAACCCAAGTGATTTAGATATCAAAAAAGGTGATTTTGTAGTAGTTGAAACTGCTAGAGGAGTAGAATTTGGAGAATGTGTCATTGGAATGAAAAATATCAGTGAAGAAGAAATAGTTTCTCCTCTTAAAAATGTTATAAGAAAAGCAGAGCCAGAAGATATAGAAAAAAATAATGAAAATAAGCAAAAAGAAAAAGAAGCTTATGATATATGTGTTGAAAAAATATCAAAACATGGTTTAGATATGAAACTCATAGATGTAGAATATACATTTGATAATAATAAAGTTATATTTTATTTTACGGCAGATGGAAGAGTGGACTTTAGAGAATTAGTTAAGGATTTAGCTTCTATATTTAGGACTAGAATTGAGTTAAGACAAATAGGAGTTAGAGATGAAGCTAAGATGACAGGAGGACTTGGACCTTGTGGAAGGACATTATGTTGCTCTACATTCTTAGGTGAATTTGTTCCTGTTTCCATTAAAATGGCCAAGGAACAAAATTTATCATTAAATCCTACAAAAATATCAGGCATATGTGGAAGACTTATGTGTTGTTTAAATTATGAGCAGGATATATATGAAGATATAAGAAAGAAACTTCCTAAAGTTGGTTCAATAGTTAATACACCTTATGGTGAAGGTGAAGTAATGAGCAATAGTGTTATTAAAGAAAGTGTTAAAGTTAAAGTTAAACTTAAAGATGGAGAAGACGAGTTAAAGGTCGTAAAAATCGAAGATTTAACATTGATTTCTGGTAGCTATGAAGACATCATTAACGATGTTGATATAAAAGAGCTGGAAGGCGAAATAGAAGATCCAGATATGATAAAAGAATTATTTAAAGAAAATTAGGAGGAAAAGTATGAAGTCAGTACTTAAAGTGTGTGATATGGTGACATCAAAAGATATTTCTAATGTTAGAAGTGCAATTTCAAGTAATCAAGGAGTTTTGGCTTGCCAGATATTATCTGAGAGTAAAGAGATTGAAATTGTATATGATGACTACTTTATTAGTATTGATGATATTATCCAATCAATAGAGGACAAAGGATATACAGTACTGTAAAAAGCGATATGTATCGCTTTTTATTTTATATATAAAAAATTAATTAATAATTAAACAATGAAGAATTAATGATGTTTATATATTAAAACAATAACTGGCGAACACTGTTCGCCCATACAAATAGATATATATTTGACTTTAGAGTAGTTTATCTATAAATTAATAAATACGAACAAATTAAAAAGCGTGACGAAAATCACGCTTTAAATATTAATTCCATGTAATATAAAATAAACTAAGAATAGTAGAGACATAATATACATGGGAAGAGATAAGTCTTTATATTCTTTCTTAAAAAACTTCATTATTGGATAAGCTATAAATCCAAATGCTATACCATCAACTATACTGTAAGTTAAAGGAATTAACACTATTATTAAAAAAGCAGGGAATCCTTCTGTGAAATCTGCGAAATTAATATTTTCTACATTTTTTATCATTAATCCCCCTATTATTATTAATATTGGTGAAATTGCTGCATTAGGTATTATTTTTATAAATGGTATAAACAGAAGTGAAACAAGGAAAAATATACTAGTAATTAATGAAGTAAGACCGGTTTTTCCACCAGCAGTTATACCAGCAGTACCTTCTACTGTTGATACAGAAGGGCTTGTACCTAATAATCCACAGCATAATGTTGATAATGCAGTTGCTTTTAATGCAGGTTTAAATTTATTTTCACATTTTAACATTCCATTTACTTGACCATGCAGTAATCCTATATTTTCAAAAACTAAAACGAGAGTTAATGAAAATGTAGCTATCCAAAAGGATAAAGTAGATATTTTACTAAAGTCCATACTAAAAAACAATTTATTATAGCTGGAAATATCAATACTGCCAAAGGCTAACTGAGAAAAATCAATAATATTAAAACCAAAACAAATTAATGTTCCAGCAATAATACTAATTAAAAATGCACCAGGAATTTCTCTTAAAAACAAAAATAGAGTAACTATTAAAGTTATTAAAAATGCCAAAACTTCAGGAGAATTTAAGGCTCCTAATGCTACAAGATTTGTTGCATCACTTACAATAAGACCGCTCTTTTGAAGTCCTATAAAAGTAATAAATAAGCCAATTCCTACTGTTATTGCCTCTTTTAAAGATTCTGGAATAGATTGTGATATTATAGTAGACAGCTTTGTAAATGCTATTATAGAAAATAATACTCCTGACATAACTACTGATGCTAAAGCCTGTTGATAACTTAGCCCCATAGACTTAACTATAGTATAGGTAAATAGTGCATTTACTCCCATACCAGGCATTAATATTAATGGTGAATTACTTATAAAAGCCATTAATAAGCAACCAACTAGGGATGCTAAGACAGTAGCTACAATTTGGCCTTCTAAAGGCATTCCTGTATCACTTAAAATACTTGCATTTACTACAATAATGTATACTGCAGCAAAGAATGAAGTTAAACCTGCAATAAATTCACTTTTAAAGCTTACTTGATGTTCTTTAAGGTTGAAAATTTTTTTCATCCTCTCGACCTTCTTTTTATGTGTCCCTCACCCACCCTCATCTAAAAAGATGCACTAAAATTATAACATAAAGTAAAAAAATTTGTTATAGATTTTTAAATTTTAATGTTCACTGAGTTTTATGTTTTAATTAGATTTATTTAAAATTAATTAATTTGAATATACTTTATGAAAACGGTTAATAATACAACTGGAAGGAGGGAGTTACTTATGAAAAAGGTTGCTGTTCAAAAAGGATTAAATCCAGTAAAAAGTTATTTAAACCAAGAAGGATATAAAGTTAGAGAGTTTGATACGAACAAGAAAAATGCGGAGAGTTTTTTAAATAAATTTGATGCTGTAATAGTGACTGGAGAAGAAGAAAATGTTATGGGGATACAGAATACATCAATTAGTGCTCCGATAATTAATGCTGATGGCATGACACCACAAGAAATAAAAAATCAACTAGAAAATGAATTTAAATAATAAATTTAATTTAAATAGGAAAAATCTAAAGAGATTTTTCCTTTATAATTTTAAAATTGTATCTCAATTTTATTAAAACCTTATTATTTTAAATAAATTACAGCATTTTTAAAATTTAATATAAAAAATTATAAATAAATTTTATAAAAGTGAATAAAATCCAAATATTTGTTAATTATTTAAATAGAAATTAGAAATTAGTGAGGTGTATTATATTATGAAATTTAAAAAGGAAATAATTGCAGCTATAACCTGTGCTGTAGTTTTAGTAGGAATTTTTTTAACTGTTAGCTTTATAGGAAGAAAAGATGCTGCCTTATCCACTAATAATGGAAATGATAAGAAGGTAACAGAAACTCAAGAGGATAAGAAAAAGCAAGAGGAAAATAAAAATTTAAATAGTAAAAAAACTGACATTAAAGAAACAGAAGATAAAGAAAATAAGCAAGAACCTAATAACCCTGAAGACAAAAAGGTTAATAATGACAAAGAAAAATCAGAAGAGAACAAAAAAGAAGATGATAAAAAATCTCCTAATAACAATTCAAGTGCAAATTTAACTAAGGAAGATGGAGTAAAGGAAGGAATATATGTAATCAAAGAAAATGACACATTATACAGCATAGCTAATGCATATATGCCAAATCATGATACTAACTCAGTTATAGAAACTATAATGAAAAGAAATAATTTAAATAATTCTAATAAAATAATTCAAGGACAAGAAATTGTAATTCCTTATGAAGTTGCTTTAGAAACTAAATCTGTAGCAGCATCAACAGAAGATGATAAGAAAAATGATAATTTAAAGGAAAATCAAAAAAATACTAATGAAAAAAAAGAGCCTTCAAAAGAAATTGACAAAAAATTAGATGAAAAAAATTCAGATGATAAAAAAGAAAATGAAAATGATAAAGAAAAATTAAGTGGAAACAAATATGAAATTAAATCTGGAGATAATTTATATAGCATAGCTAAGGAAAATTTGTCTGAAGTTTCATTAAAGGAAGCTGTTGAAAAAATTAAAACTTTTAATGGAATCAAAGATGAAAATGATATAAAAGCTGGAGAAGTAATATATATACCAGCTAAATAAGGAGAATTTTACTTTATATAACCTTTTATACTCCTAAGATATAAAACAACCCTATGAGTCTATTACTAGGCTTATAGGGTTAAATTTTTAATATATTTACAGTGCTGCTTTCTGCATATAAAAAATCACTGTCTAGAGTTAATAAATAATTAATAGAATGACATTCTGCTGTTGCAAGTATAGTAGCATCATTTACAGAAATCAAATGTTTTACCATAAATTCTTTAGCTTTTAATATACAATTTTTATTTATATCTAAATAATTAAATTTTATAGTATTTTCAAGTTGAGTATGCATATTAACAGCAGTTTTATAATAAATAGTCAATAACTCTTTTTTTAAAATGTTCTTAGAAAGGTTATCAAAATATTTCTTGTAAGGTATATCAACAAACTTATCAGTTCTTTTTTCCTTAAGTATTTTCCTATCATATTTATTAAAACTAGATATAATAGTACGTATATTATTACGGCTGTTGAAAGGTGTGTTTTTCCCACATTTAAACTGCATATCAAGCATAAAAACTTTGTACATAATTTGATTTAATACCTCAGAAGAAATCACAGAATTTACGTATAAAATACATTTACTTAATAATAATTTTCTAAGAACTTCTATGCATTCAGAATGCTTTATATCGTCGTCATAAACTAAAGATAATAGAAAGGAGGCATCTAGCATTATCGAAGTGTTTTCATCAAATACAACACTTTTAAAAGGATACAAGATCATTTCCATAAGATATACCTCTTTTTACATAGTATATTTAAAGTTTATTAAAAAATATCTTTAGTTATTACATTAAGATGTTAAAAATCTTCAATATGATTGGACTTAAGCATACAGTAACTAACCCAGCAATACCTATAGCTAGTCCACTCATAGCACCTTCTATTTCACCCATCTCTAGTGCTTTTGATGTACCTACTGCATGAGAAGAAGTTCCAATACCTATACCAACTGATAAACTATCTTTTATCTTAAATATCTTAAATATTAAAGGTGATATTATAGCTCCAATTATTCCTGTTACAATTATTGCCGTTACTGTAATAGCAGGTATACCTTGAAGTTGCTTTGAAATTTCCATACCTATAGGTGTAGTGATAGATTTAGGTATTAGTGAAAGTGCAATAGCATTATCTACATTTAATAATTTGCATAAAACAATAATAGAAATCATACCTACAAAACTTCCAACAGTTATACCAATAACTATTGGTAATGCATTTTTCTTAAATAAATTAATTTTACTGTAAAGTGGAAGTGCTAAAACTATAGTTGAAGGAGTTAAAAAGAAAGAAATCAACTTACCTCCATTGTTATAGTCCTCTAATGGAATTTTAAATATCAATAAAAAAGATATTATAAATATCATAGATAATAGTAATGGATTAAATAAAGCTATTTTAGTTTTTTTACTAATATACTGAGCTAATATGTAAGATAATAATGAAATTAGTATAGCAAACAGCGGTGTTGATAATAAATCTTTCATTTAATATTCACGTCCTCATATATATTCTTAGTCTTTTTTTTCTGTAAAGATACTACAAATTGCACTGTGTAAGCTGTTACCAATAATACTATTACTGTGGTTACAATGCATATAAGTAGTATCTTAAGAATATTTCCTTTTAAGATATCAATACACCCAAGAACTCCTACACTTGCAGGAATAAAGAAAAATGCTAAATTGTTTAAAAAATAGTTAGATACATCTTCTATAGATTTAGGATCAATTATTTTAGTCATTAGAGCTAAAAGTAATAGAAGCATGCCTAATACATTTCCTGGTATTGGTAACTTCAGAAGGTTACTTATGCCTTCTCCAAGAAATGTAATAAGTAGTATGATGGATAATTGCTTTAAAATCTTCATTTTATCACTCTCATTTCTTCAATATTTAGTTTTAAAGACAATGATATTTAAGATAAAATTTTGCTTATAAAAATTAATTTTCATTATTAATTTTTATAAACAAGTTAATTGAATAACATTTTCTTAAATAACATTGATAAATTTAAAATTTATTTCCATTGTAATTGTATATTTTAATGATTTTTTGTCAAGTATACTAATATAAGATTTAATTTAAAAATAAAACCCTAGAAGCAACATGCAAATATTATGCTTTATTTTTATAGTGTTTATTAAAATTATACACCTATATAAGTTTGTTTGTTGCTTCTCCCCCTACAAAATTAAATTTTTTTACAGGATAATTTGGAACCGAAAGGTTCTTTTTTGTTTTAATAGAGCAATTAAAATTTTTTATAATAGCTTATGGTATATATCATCTCTAAATTCAATCTGTATACTTAAGAATTTGTATTAACAAGTTGTCTTAGATTATATTTATATAATTGAAAATTGCTTATCTCCATAGTATTGGTATTATATCACTAGTAAAAGTATTATTTAATAAGAAAAACGGGATGGCGTTTATTATTGCGTAATCCATCCTATAAGGCTTTTTAAAAGTATAATGAGAATTATATTATAGGAAAGTTGTTTTCTTGTTTAATAAAAGATATACTTGTTTTTGAGCGATTTTGTATATGTTTAAAAGATTACTTTTATTAAAAGCGAGGTTTAAATATGGATTTTGTAAAAGACAATGAAACATTAGATGATTTGCAATTAAAAGGCATTCATGTTATTCAAAAAAAAGAGGGATTTAGATTTGGCGTAGATGCAGTGCTTTTAGCAAACTTTTCTAAGGTTAAAAGAAATCAAAGGGTTATAGATTTATGTAGTGGAACAGGTATAATTCCTTTTATTTTATCTGGTAAAACAGAGTGTAATAGTATAACTGGAATAGAAATTCAAGAAGAGTTTGTAGAGATGGCAAATCGTTCAGTAGCTTA
Source organism: Clostridium faecium (assembly GCF_014836835.1). Lineage (GTDB taxonomy): Bacteria > Bacillota > Clostridia > Clostridiales > Clostridiaceae > Clostridium_J > Clostridium_J faecium. The sequence continues at coordinate 16,853 of NZ_JACSQB010000141.1, forward strand.
CAATAAGCTGGAAGACAGTGTTAATTTTATAAATGGAGATTTAACCGATACAAAGCTTTTAAAGACCATTGAAAAAGCAGATGTAGTAACAGTTAATCCACCATATAAACTTTACAATTCAGGGATAATTAATGTAAATGATAAAAATGCAATTGCTCGTCATGAAATATGTTGTAAATTAGAGGACGTTATAATAGCGTGTAGAATATTATTAAAAGATAATGGAAGAATGTTTATGGTACATAGACCGGATAGGCTTGTAGATATATTAACACTTATGAGAAAACATAAGATAGAGCCTAAAAGGATACGAATGGTTCATCCTTCCCCAGGAAAAGCACCAAATATAGTATTAATAGAAGGTCAAAGAGATGGCGGTGCATTTTTAAAATGGGATGAGCCTTTAAATGTTCATACTGAAGATGGGGGATACAGTGAAGAAATAATAGAAATGTACAATTCTCAAGTTTTAAAATAAGTATTGCAAAGGATGATTTAAATGAGTGGTAAATTATATCTGGTACCAACTCCTATAGGAAATTTAAAGGATATAACTTTAAGAGCATTAGAAGTGTTAAAAATGGTAGATATTGTGGCGTGTGAAGACACTCGTCAAAGTTTAAAGTTATTAAATCATTTTAATATAAAGAAGACTTTAATAAGCTATCACAAACATAATGAAAATGGAAAAAGTGAAAATATAATTGAAATGTTAAAAGAGGGCAAAAATATTGCAATTGTAAGTGATGCTGGTACACCAGGAATTTCAGATCCAGGTGAGGTAATAGTAAAAAAATGCATAGAAGAAAATATAGATTTTGAAGTGCTTACAGGGGCAACTGCTATTACAACAGCCCTTGTTTATTCAGGATTAGATACAACTAAATTTATTTTTAGAGGATTTTTACCTAGAGAAAATAAGGATAGAAAGCCTATTATTGATGATTTAGTAAATAGAACAGAAACCTTAATATTTTATGAAGCACCTCATAGAATACTAAATACATTGGAATTTTTGTATGAAAATTTAGGGGATAGAAAAATTGCAATATGTAGGGAACTCACTAAGATGTATGAGGATATTATGCGAAAAACTTTAAGTGAAGCTATAGAATATTATAAAGAAAATTCTCCTAGAGGAGAATATGTTTTAGTAGTGGAAGGAAAAAGTTTAGAAAAGTTGCAGGAAGAAGAACGATCTAAGTGGAATCATTTATCTGTGGAAGAACACATTAAGGTTTATATGGAAGAAGGGTTTAGTAAGAAAGATGCCGTAAAAAAGGTTGCAAAAGATAGGGATATGCCAAAGTCTGAGGTTTATAAATATTCCATTAATATATAATTATGTATATATTTTCTTAAAAAAATATATATATCAACTTAAATGGTATATTATAACACATATTTTATAGAAAAAGTAAAGTTTTTGTAAAAGAATAAAATAAATCTTGACTGAAACCTTGAGTTTGTACTTTAAATGGTGTTATAATTAAAAGGAAATTTTACTGGGAGGGATTGATGTGAATAAAAAAATCGTAGCTATTGCAATGGCAATGGCAATTGTAACTTCTAATGTTGTTATGACAGCTTATGCTGATCCATTAGGCAAAGAGATTAGTGACGTAGAAATTGAATATAAAAGTGCTCAAGAAAAAGTAGAGGAAATAGATGCAAAAATTCAAAAATTAGATAACGAAATATCAAACATAATTGTTGAAATAGACGAAACAAATGGTAAAATATCTAAAACTGAAGATGAAATAGAAAACACTAAAAACAGTGTAAAGAAAACAGAAGACAGCATGGTTGAAGAAGAAGATTTATTTAATCAAAGAATTAGAGCTATGTATATGAATGGAATGGACAGCTATGTGGAAGTTATCTTAAACTCAGATGGAGTTTCAGATTTAGTTTCAAGAGTTGAAAATGTAAAAGAAATCATAAACTATGATAAACAACTTATGACTGAGTTAACTAATAAAAAAGTTGGATTGGAAAAACAAAAGGCACAATTAGAACAGAAAAAAGCAGAATTATTATCTCTTAAAGAACAAAACGATAATAGAAGAAAAGATTTAGAAGCTATGAAAGAAAGTCATAATAAAGAATATGCTGAAGCTGAATCTAAAAAGAATGAGCTGCAAGCTAAGTTAGATAGTTTAAATGATGAACAAAAAAAGATTATAGACGAATTAAATAGACAAGCAGAAGCTGCTAATAATGCTCCACAATCAAATGGACCAGAAGTAGGTTATGTTCCAGAAGATGATATTCCGTCAAGAGGCGGTGGTTATGATGAAGAAAGTCCAGCACCACCAGCTAGCGCTACGGGACAAGCTATTGTAGACTATGCGTATAATTTCTTAGGAATATCTTATGTTTGGGGTGGAAATGATCCATCAGGATTTGATTGTTCTGGATTAACTCAATATGTATACGCTCATTTTGGTATAGATATTACAAGAACTACATATACACAAATAGGACAAGGTTCTTATGTACCAAGAGACCAACTAGCTCCTGGTGATTTAGTATTCTTTGGATATGGAAGTCCTGATCACGTTGGAATATATGTTGGAGGAAATCAATATTTACATGCTCCACAGACAGGAGATATAGTTAAAGTATCTCCACTGACTAGAAGTGACTACATGACTGCAAGAAGAATAGTTTACTAATAGTCAATAGAGATAAAAATTTTATATTAAATGAGAAAATATTTTAGTTTTATATAAATAGACTATTGAATTTTTCAATGGTCTATTTTTTTTAAATATTATTTATTTTAATTTTATCATTAAAAAACTTAAAATAAGTTAAAAAAGGATTACAAAATTAATTTTAAATGAAAATATATAATGTATTATAAAAAAAGCAAAACTGTATAGCATTTAAATGGCCATAATAGACTCTAATTTTGATTTTATATGTTTAATGCATAAAAAGCCTATATTGATTTAAAAGGGTTTTAAAGCATAATAAAAACGTTAGCAAAATTTATGCTAACGTTTTTTATTATAAAAGTGATTATTCAGATTTTAATGCTTCTAGGCAGTTTTTACAAACATTTTTAGATTTGTAGTTTATAACGTCTCTAGCATCTCCGCAGAATATGCAAGCAGGTTCATATTTTTTTAATATGATTTGCTCACCATCTACATATATTTCTAGAGCGTCCTTTTCACCTATATTTAATGTTCTTCTTAATTCTACTGGGATAACTATCCTTCCAAGTTCATCTACTCTTCTTACAACACCAGTTGATTTCATAATGTATTTCCTCCTAACGCAAAAAGTTTTTTCGACAAAATATTATTTAATATTATATTTTTTTAGATATTTAGCATAATTTCTTAACTTCATACTCTTATAAAGTTACAAAATTTCTACTAAATTCCATCTATAGTTAATATACTACCATATTATACAAATGTCAATATTATTTTTTATTTAAAATACAAAAATTTACGCTGAAGATAAACGTTGAAATCAAAGGCTTTATTGATAAATAGCCCTTTTAGACTCAAAAATTTAACAAATAAATTAATAAAAAAAATAAAAAATAAATGTAACAATATGGTTATACATTTAAACCATGTCGAATATTATAATAAAATATTATATACAATGGTTAAAAAAGTATTTTTAATATATAATATATATTTTTCAAAAAATATATATTAAAAATATTATTTTATAATATATGTTGTTTTATTTAATAAAAATTGTTTAGTTATCTTTAATTCCTTCCAGATATTATCATATTTATTTTCTTAAAATTAAATTATCATTATTTATAATGAAGATAAAAATATGTAAAATAAGAATAATTTATGGATTTCCATAAATTACATAATAGTTAATAAAAGTATAGAAAAGGACAACAGATACAATAAAATGACGGATTTAATTCAATTATTTCCACAAAAATATAACAAGTTATACACAGGGCAATTGTGGATAATGTGGATAGTTACATAGAAATATTCACAGTTATAAACAGTGATATTGGAAATTGGCATGAATAAAGGGAAAGTTATACACAGATTTTGTGAATAACTTATAACAAATTGTGAATAACTTGCTGTGGATATTATTAAATCATGTTAATAACTATAAGATTGCAATATTTTATTTCCTGGTTTGCAATTAATATAATATTGTCGAAATTGATAATTGAAAAATAGTTTTTCAGAGACGGATAATATGTATTTTATGGTTAAAAATAATTTGTAATAAGTTTATATATAACATATAATATGAATACGAAGGAAATGCTAAATTGGTATAGTAATAAATTGAACTTGAGGTGATAATATGGAAAATAATTCAAATCAAGAAAATAACAATAATAAGAAAGGTTTCAGTCCTGAAGCAGTATCTAATATATTAGATAGGATAACTATTATGGCTGAGGATATAGCTGAAAAAAGCGTGATTCCTTATGAAGAATTACCACAATATGATTTATTTTTATCACAGGTAAAAGATTATTTAAATGATAGATTTGAAGACGATAACTTTACTAATAATATACTTCAAAATTATATAAAGAGTGAAGTAATTTCTAAACCAGAGGATGGGAAAAAAAGAGGATATACTAAAATTCACTTAATACAATTAGTTTTATTAAGTTATATGAGACCTATACTTACTACAGAAGAAATAAGAAAGGTTTTTAAACTAGCTTTTAATGAAATAAACGATAGAGAAGATGATATTTTATCATGGGAAGATACCTATGAAGTTTTTTCAAAAATGCAAAAAGATAGTTTTAACGCACTTTTTATAAATGAAGAATTTAATGATAAAGAAAAATTAAATGATTATTTTAAAAATCATGATTTTAAAGAAGAAGAACATGAGAGAATACTTGTTTTTTTAGTTGTTATGACTTTAGTAGCACAGGCTAGTTCTATTAAAAAACTTGTAAGAAGAATTGTTAAGGAATATACCGATAAAAACTAAAAACTATATTATCCATTAACAAAGTGGATAAAAAATTATCTTATACCACAGAATAATAATTATAAAATTATTTTTGGTATAGGAGCTGAGCATATGAAGGAATTACGTATAATAGATATTAAAAATCACCAATCCCTTCAGAAATTTAACATATTTGTTATGATTAAAAAGAAATTTTATGATGCTGAAGGAAGAGAAATGTATTATGTGGGAGATAATAGTGGAGATTTAAAAGTATTTATACCTGGAGGGAATAAATATAATATAGGTGATGTTATAAAGATAGAAGCAGTTTTAGATGGAAAATTTAAAGTAAATAAATCTGAAAAAATAGAAAATTTTAAAATAGAAGATTTTCTTCCTAGTGTTAAAAGACCTATAGAAGACATAATGAGTGAATTAAAATCAATATCAGAGCAAGAATTTAAAGATATCCAAGTAAAAGCATTAAATGATTACTTTTTTAATGATATAGAATTTTTAAATAAATTTAAAAAAGCAATTGGAGGTATAAGTCAGCATCATGGGTATTTAGGAGGACTTGCTGAGCATACCTTAAATGTTACTTATCTAACTAAAATTTTTGCTTACAGATATGATTGTAAATATAAAGAAATTGCTATTTTGGCTGCAAAGCTTCACGATATAGGGAAAATATATGAATATAGTTATAATGGACCATTTTCTATGAGCACAAGAGGAGAAATGGAAGGACATATAGTAATAGGTATAACTATGGTAGAACAGGCTTTTAAAGAGAGACCAGAATTTTATACTGAAGAATTCAAACATAGAATAAAAGGGTGTATAGTTCAACATCATGGAAAAGTGGAATACGGATCACCAAAAGCGCCCAATACTGAAGAAGCATTTATAGTTCATTATGCAGATTACGTTGATGCTACAATGAATAAAATATGGCAAGTGAAGGAAATAACTGAGCCAGGAACATGGTCTGAATATGATAGGAGAATAGGTACAAAATTATTTGTATAAACATAAGAAAAGCTATGAATTTCCATAGCTTTTTTAGGTGTGGTATAAAATATTTTTATTATGAACAACTGCTTGGTGCAACTAAACTTGATATTACTTTAAAAGTTTCACCAAAAAGTGTTTTGGAATATAATACTTTACAGTTTTCAAATATTTCTGCTTCTTCGTTGTCCACAACAAATTTGATTCCTTCTATTGTTTCAGCTATATCGTTTTGTTTCTGTTCATCCAGAACAGCTCCTAAAGTTGGACCTCCTCAGCCAAAACCTTTAATCATCAATCTAAAGGCATCTTTATCGCTTTTTTCAAGTTTGCTTAAAAGAGCATTTTTTGTTTTTTCATCAAATGATATTTTCATTAAAATTTTCCTCCTTAATTTTAATTTAGTTGGTTATAATATTAGTGTTCCAAAAACTTATGATAACAATCATTTAGTTAGTGGTAATGTTTAGATATAAATCAAATTTATTATATTAGAACAAGAGTATTTGATTTATTATTTATATTATAATACATTTATATTCATTTATCTATATATTTGAATATAATAATTTAAAAAAATTTTTATTTTAATAAATTTGTAATAATATTTATATTACTTTAACAATTATTTATTAATTATGGTTAGAATTTAAAATTTTTAGGTTTAAAATTTAATAAATAATTATGCTGAATTATAGGTATACAATAC
>NZ_JACSQB010000058.1 GCF_014836835.1 Clostridium faecium
ATATTATCTTTACTATAAAACTTTTTGCTTATTACTAAAAATTACATAAGTCTTACTATTCTACTATAAATATTTTGTCCAAATATTTACTTTTTTATCCCCTATAAAGTTTATTATCTTAATTTAAAAATTAAAGTTATCTTTATTTTAAACTATTAATTTTCTAATTAATTTAATATTTCTTGCATTCTACATAACTTCTCCATAATTTATTGTTATGATATACGAAAGCTTAAGTAAAAGGAGAATTGTTTATGAATAAAAAAACTTTAGCAGTAGCAGCATTATTTATAGCTTCTATAGCATGATGACTTTTTACTTCCAATTGTCGTATATCGTTTAAATACCCATCATTACATTCACAAACTACTGGATTTATTGTACCTGTTGTATCTCCTATGTCAACGTTATTATCTATCATGTACCGTATTATCCCTTCGCTTACTGCTCCTACGCTTAAAGTATTTGTAAGTAGTATGGGAGTTTCAATATTCCCAAGTTCCTCTATTTGGATAGTTCCTATAGTTTTACCAAATCCATTTATAACATGACATGCTGCCATAACTTTCTCTTTAAAAATATTTCCTCCATGAGGAATAATAGCAGTAACCCCTGTCTTAATTCTCTCCTTATCTAAAGTAACATGTCCAACTTTTACTCCTTCAACATCTGTAATTAAATTATTCCTACCTGTCTTTAATTCCCCTATAGTAAGTCCATACTTTCTAATCCCCATATTGCCCATTATAATCTCTCCTTATAACTTATTGAATATATACCTTATTATAACTATTTTAAAGCTTATATAATTCACAATTGTGGATATTTATCAGTTGTCACTTAAAAATTTTAAATTGATTTTATGGTAACAAACAGTGTTTGCTATAAATTGAAAAATCCCTAGATATAAAATTTTATATCTAGGGTAAATAAGCGTAAGCTAAAACTCATAACTGACAAACATATTAAATTAAGGATTCTTTGGATACAGTAAAGCATTAGGGATTATGCTTTAATATATAAGATTTTTTAATTTTTTGTACTAATTATTTTAATTGTCAGAGGGATTAATGATTTTTTAGTTACGCTATTTGGTTTGTTTAATTATATATCATTAAGCTTAGGCTCAAGTGCTGATCTTAGCACGTCTCCTAAAACATTAAAGCTAAGCACAGTTATTAATATTAAAAGTCCTGGGAATACTGCAAGATAAGCTTTATCTGACATTCTAGCTTGAGCTATTTGAAGCATACTTCCCCATGAAGCCATAGGTTGTTGCACTCCTAAGCCTAAAAAGCTAAGTGCAGATTCTGTTAGTATTGCATCAGCTATATTAATACTAGATGCAACAATAACTGTTGGCAATACATTAGGTATAATATGTTTCTTAATTATATGCCAATTACTAGCTCCTAAAGATTTTGCAATAAGAACATATTCTCTTTCTTTATAAGATAAAGTTTCTGATCTTACTATTCTTGCTATTCCCATCCATCCAAATGCACCTATTATTACTATTGTATTTACTATACTAGGCTTTAAATAAGCATTAGCAATTAATATTAAGAAGAATACAGGAATACACATAAGCATATCAATTATTCTCATTATAATTGAATCGAAAAACCCTCCTATATAACCGCTAATTGCACCTACAACAGTACCAATTATTATAGATACACTCATAGAAAGTATACCTACCATAATAGATACTCGCCCTCCATATAATGCTCTTGTAAAGTAATCTCTTCCAAGCTCATCTGTTCCAAAAATATGCTTAATACTTGGTCCTTGAAATTTTGATAATATATCTATTTTATTAGGATCATATGGAGATAAAAAAGCAAATATAGAAAATAGAAAAATTACACAAATAGATACAAGTGAAAATTTTGCTAATTTATTTTTCTTCATTTGTATTTTAAAATTAGATTTAAATCTGCTTTCTATCACTTATGTCCCACCGCCTTGATTCTAGGATCAACTACTATGTACAATAAATCAGCTATTAAGTTACCTAAAATAACCATTATAGATGTCATCATAGTTATTGCCATAATTATCGGATAGTCCATAGAAAATATAGAATTAATTCCAAGCCTTCCCATACCTGGCCATCCAAATACAGTTTCTGTTATAAAAGCTCCAGATACTAAAGAAGGTAAACTCATACCTAATATAGTTATTATAGGAATCAAGGAGTTTTTCATAACATGTTTAAATAAAACCTGTTTCTTAGATACACCCTTTGCCATAGCAGTAATGATGTAATCTTCTTGAAGTTCTCCTATAGTAGCTGACCTTACATATCTAGTTAAAACCGCACTATTAGGCAAACTTAACACTATAGTAGGTAATATTCCATGCTTTAAAATATCTAAAAAGGAATCAACACCTATAGTTCTCATACCTACACTAGGAAGTAATCGAAGCTTTAATGAAAATATAGTTATAAGTATCATTGAAAACCAAAAACTTGGTATAGATATTCCTATGTAACTTAATGCAGTAAAAACATTATCTACAAATTTATTTTTGTTAAAGGCTGTATACATTCCTAAGGGAATCGATATCAATATAGACAAAATCATAGATGCTCCCATAAGTCCTAATGTGGCTGGAAGCCTAGATAAAATTTCTGTTGCCACTGGTTGATGCGTTATAAGGGAATATCCTAAATTTCCTCTTAAAGTATTTTTAAGCCAATAAAAGTATCTAACCACAACTGGCTTGTCTAAGCCAAGACTAGCTCTGATCATAGCTACTTGCTCCTCAGACATCTGAGGAGTTCTAAATCCCTGTGCAGGATCTCCAGGAGCTAAATTCATCAGTATGTATGATATGAAGGAAATAAATAATAGCATAGGAATGGCTTCTAATACTCTTTTTGTTACATGTTTTTTCATCAGTATTTTCCTCCACCATATCTTTATTTAAATGATAATAGGCAATCATATAGGATTCCACGATTAAAATTCAACTTATGCATGATTTTAATTTCCATGATAAAAAGTATCTTCCTTAATAAAGAATTAATCTGTTTTATAGAAATTTAATTTTGTTCCAATTGCCCATTATCAATTTAAAATTTATTTATGTTATTTTTCTATCATATAAAGTTTAGATAAATCTTCAAACATGTATATAGGAACTGTTTTAGCTTCTTCCATACCACCAAAATTAGAGCTTATAGCAATTAATGACTTTGTATATTGTATTGGATATATAACTGCATCCTCTGCTATATCCTTTTGTATCTTTTCATATATTTCTTTTCTTTTACCTTCGTCTGCTTCTCTTGCTCCTTCTTTCCACAAGTCATCCATTTCCTTATTTGAATAATTCATAGCATTAAACATTGAACCAGTAGTATATGCACTAGCATATCCATTAGGGTCTACTCCCATAACATATCCATTTAATATTAAATCAAAGTCTCTTTCTTGCTCTCCTACAAGCTTAGCGAAAAAAGCATTTGCATCTATACTTACTGGCTCCACTTCTATACCAATTTCTTTTAATTGTTGCTGAATAATCATAGCTGTATCTTTATCTGTATCATATGAATATTGAAAATTCAATTTAATATTTTCAACTCCAGCACTTTTCATAAGTTCTTTTGCTTTTTCTATATTATTTTCATATTTAGGAACATCATCGGTGTAATATTTAGTGCTAGGTGCCAAAATTGAATTAGCTGGAGTTGTATTTTCTAAATTTTTAAATTGTGCTTTTAATATTTCATCCTTATTAATTGCATAGCTAATAGCTTGTCTAACTTCTTTTTTCTTTAAATTTTCATTATTTTCATTAAAAATCATATAGCTTAACATACCTTCTTCAAAAGAAGCTGTTTTAAAGTTGTCATCATTAGAAAATTTTTCATAGTCTTCTTCTGTTAAATAAGCAGCATTAACTTCTCCATTTTGAAATGCAACTTTAGAAGTATTTTTATCTGGAGTTATTCTATAAACTATACTTTCAAGATGAGGCTTACCTCCATGGTAGTCTTCAAATCTTTCTAATGTTAAACTTTCACCTTTTTTCCATTCTTTAAATTTAAATGGTCCTGAACCTACAGGAGTATTATTTTTCTCTGATTTGGCTAAATCTTTTTCTCCCTCAAATATATGTTTAGGTATTGGTCTTAATGAACCTAAATTAGCATCAAAAGGAGCAAATACTTGAGGTAGTTTAAATTCTACAGTTAAATCATCTTTTTTAATAACATCAATATTTTTTCCATCTACCACAAAAGATTCTCTATCGCCAATGCCATTCTTTTCATCTTGTATTGTCTTTACTGTAAAAACAATATCATCTGCAGTAATTTTTTCTCCATCATGCCATTTTAAATTATCTTTTAATTTAACTGTGTATGTTAACTTATCTTCTGATGCTTCCATCTTTTCTGCAAGATAATATCTAACTTCATCCTTGTCTACTATAAACAATGGATTAAAAAGTGCGTTATTTACAGTAAATGTAATCCTATTTTGTTGAAAAAATGGATTTAAACAAGTCGGATCAGTGTTAGCAGAAAAAATCATTGTACCTCCATCCTTTTTAACAACCTCTTCTGCTTGTTCTATTTTTCCTCCTGTTGTGTTATTATTTTCTGTTGATGTCTTTGCACCGCAACCTGCTAATCCTAAAGTTAGAATTATTGAAAGGGTTGCACATAAAATCTTTTTGCTTTTCATAACTTTCCCCCCATAAATTATAAGAAATATATAGATAGATGGGCTACTCTAAATTTAAGGTATGAACTTATGAACTTATAAAACTGTATTTTTAATTGTTTTAGATTATATCTATGTAATTGAGAATTGATATATAAAACTGTTAACTTATATTCAAACACACATTAAATTTCAGAGTAGTTTATCTATATATACTATGTTATTAACTATTTGAATTTTTCCCCTGACATAATTAAGAATTGAGCATAAACAATTCTCAACTGTGGATAATTCTCTTTTATAAGAAAAATTTCAAATTAAATTCCGCCATAATTGTAGATTGTTAGTACTCAATTTTTACCATTTACTGATATATATTTAACAAATTTATCTATATATAATTTTTTATGTACCCATATAGAATTTTATAAAAAAATTTCATAAAATTCAATGTTTTGTCACTATTATGTTAACTTTCTATGAACTACAGCTTTACTATTTGTAAATCAAATAGTTGGAATTACTTTTTCCTATAGCAAATCTAAATAGTCATCTTTAAACTTAATTTATATAATCACAAATATCGTAATTTTAAATTAGTTGACCATAGATTATTTAATTAAACTTTACCATTTAAAATTGATTTTATTGCATTTTCAATTTCTTCATATCCTGTACATCTGCATATATTAGATTCAAGCCAATGTTCTATTACTTTATCATCAGCATTAGGATGAATTTTTGAAAGGGAATGACAAACCATTAAAAATCCAGAAGTGCAATAACCACATTGAAATCCCCAATTTTCAACAAAGGCTTTTTGAATAGGAGCATCTTTTAGCCCCTCAACAGTAAGAATACTCTTTCCTACAGCTTCCACAGTAAGCATTAAACAAGCTTTTACTGGCCAATTATCTACCAGAACAGTACAAGTACCACAATCTCCGTTTTCGCAACCAGGTTTTACACTAGTAAGACCAAGTTCTTGGCGTAAAGTATGTAATAAAATATCTGAAGGTTTAGCAACCACTTGCCTATCTTCTCCATTTATATTCAATGTTAAAACAGTATTATTTAATATCTCAAGCATTTTTACTAACTCTCCTTAAACTCTTCTAATGCTTCATATAGCATTGTATGGAGCATAAACTTTCTATACTCAGAAGAACCACTAATATCATTTGTTATATTATCAGATATGCTATTAATAATTTTACTTATTCTTTCATCTGCAGAAATTGATTCACTATTTAAAATTTCTTCTATTAGATAATTTCTAAATGGATATTCACATAATCCACTAAAAGCAATGTTAATTCTATTGTTATTTTTTAATGCTGCTATTGTAATTAAAGGATAGTCTATCTTTTCATTTTTTGTTTTTTTTACATGTATGCATGGAAGCGAAAGAAATTTAGATTTTATAATCACTTGCACAATAAGCTCCCCTTTAGCAAGTTCAATTCTTTTATTAAATATGTCTTTTAGGGGAATACGCCTTTTTCCACTAATACTCGCTACTACTATCTCACTTTCTGATACCATAAGAGGTAATATAGCTTCTTTGTATATAATAGTTCCAGCTAAATTTCCTCCTAATGTTATTTTACCCTGTATTGTATGGTCAGCTATCCTTTTAACTGTCAAACTAAGTAATGGAAAAAGATTTGATTCTGCAATATTAGTAAGTGTTACAGCAGAACCAATTATTAATTCGTCATTTTTCAATTCTTGTTTATTACATTCTAAAATACCTTTAATATCAATGACTGCTCCTGCATATACATTATGTACTCTTGCCATGCTGATAAACTCAGTTCCTCCACCATAATATATTGGTTCTTTCCCTACAGAATTTAATTTATCAAATAAATTAACAGCTTCTTCTACGGTTTCTGGCTTATAATATTCAAATTATCCCATGCTTCTTTCCTAGGAGTATTTACTCCAATTCTTGATATATACTCCATGTAGTCCTCTCCTTTATATAAATCTTTAATAAATAAAATTCCACTTATATTAAAATAGTTTTTCCATATTTATCTGCGATATTCATAAATAAAGGAAATTCATTAAAACAAAAACTGCTGGCATATTTATTTTGCCAGCAGTTTATTAATTATAATTAATTATTTTGTTCCGAAAAGTCTATCTCCTGCATCTCCAAGACCTGGTACTATGTATCCTCTATCATTTAATTTTTCATCAAGTCCTGCTACATATATGTCTACCTCTGGATGAGCTTTTTGAACTGCTTCTACTCCTTCTGGTGAAGCAACTAAGCACATAAGTCTTATGTTTTTAGCTCCTCTTTTCTTTAATGCAGAAATTGCATCTATAGCAGAACCACCAGTAGCTAACATCGGATCTGTTACTATTACATCTCTTTCCTCTATGTCCTGTGGTAATTTACAGAAATACTCTACAGGTGTTAATGTTTCTTCATCTCTATACATTCCTATATGACCTACTTTAGCAGCTGGAATAAGTTTAAGCATTCCATCAACCATACCTAAACCTGCCCTTAATATTGGAACTATAGCAAGCTTTTTACCTGAAAGCATTTTGCAAGTTGTTTTACATATTGGAGTTTCTATTTCAACATCTTCAACTTGTATATCACGTGTAACCTCATAAGCCATAAGCATAGCTATTTCTTCTACCAATTCTCTAAAATCTTTTGCACCTGTATTTTTATCTCTTATAATAGCTAGTTTGTGTTGTATTAGTGGATGTGTTATTTGTGTTAATTTACCCATAAATTTTGCCTCCTACTTATTGTATTTCTTTTCTATTTCTGTAATCTTATCAATTCTTTTTTGATGACGATCACCTTCAAATTTAGCATTTAAAAAAGTATCAACTATATCAAGAGCTAAGCCTTTACCAACAACTCTTTCTCCTAAAGCTAATATGTTTGCATCATTATGCTCTCTTGTTGCATGAGCACTAAAGGTATCACTGCAAAGAGCTGCTCTTATTCCTGGAACTTTGTTTGCTGCTATACTTATACCTATACCTGTACCACAAATCAATATTCCAAAATCAAAATTTTTAGCTGCAACTTCCTCTGCTACTTTTAATGCATAGTCTGGATAATCACAAGAGTCTGATGTTTTAGTTCCAAAGTCCTGTAATTCATAGCCTTTAGCTTGTAGATGTTTTATTATTTCATTTTTTAAGCTTAATCCACCATGGTCACTACCTAATGCTATTTTCATATTTACACCTCCGAACTTCTTTTTTATATTTATATTATAAAAAAAAGATATTAGTTAAATACTAGTATCTTTTTTTATTTTCTCAATAAGCAATAGAACATCTTCTTCTAACTCATTAAAGGTCTTAGAATATATGTCAATATCTCCTCCAAAAGGATCAATTACATCTCCTGACTTTCCTATATACTCATTGAAGGTAAATACCTTATCCCTATATTGAGGGACTTCCCTAATCAAATAACTTTTCATATAGGTTGTCATGGTTAAAACCAAATCAGCTTGTTCTAATATATCAATATTCAATTGAACTGCATTTCTTTCACTAATATCAATGTTATATTTGTCTTTTAAAAGGCTTGAGGTGTGTGCTGAAGTTTTGGAAGAAGGATTAGTAAATAGACCTGCTGAAATTGCAGATATATTCTCTAATGTGCAATGATAATTAAAAAGCGCTTCTGCCATATTACTTCTACAGGTATTTCCCGTACATATAAACAATATCTTCATAATTACTCCTCCTTTTAAAATTTATATAACTATATATAATTATAAATTTATTATATCAAAACCAGCACTTTTGGTTAATCTATTCATTATTGCAAGACCTACACCCTCTTCTGTAAATGCCTCACAAAGTATAATATCAACATCACTATGATCAAAACTTCTTAAAACTTTAAATAAGTTTTTAGCTACATTTTCCAAATCATTTCTGCTTCCTAAAGATACTACAGTACCTAGCTTATAATTTTCTATAGTTTCATCTGTAGCTATTATTCCTACCTTTTTATTATTTTCTATATAATTTAACATCATTTCGTTGATTTTTGCAATAGTTTTTTTCATATCTCCTTTAAATACTTTTACTGGAGCTTTTGGTGCATAGTGTCTATACTTCATTCCTGGCGCCTTAGGTTTAAACTCTTTTGTAGGTTTTGAGGTTATACTAGGATCTATATAAACGTTCTTATCAATCTCTCTAAGCATTTCTATGGTTATACCACCTGGTCTTAATATACAAAGTGGTGATGTGGTGCAATCTACAATAGTAGACTCTAGCCCAACTTCACTCCTAGTACCACCTAATATGTAATCAACTTTTCCTTCTAAATCTTCTATACAGCTTTCTAAGTCAGTAGGACTAGGTCTGCCAGAAATATTAGCAGAAGGTGCTGCTATAGGAGTGTTAGCTGCCTTTATAAGCTCAAGTGCAATTTTATTTGATGGCATTCTTATACCTATAGTTGGGAGATTTGCACTTGTAACTTCTGGAATCACATCACTTTTTTCAAATATTATAGTTATAGGTCCTGGCCAAAACTTATCCATTATTTTTTTTGCACTTTCTGGTACAGTTTTCACATAAGGTGATATATCAAAATCTGCTACATGAACAATAAGAGGATTATCTTGAGGACGACCCTTAGCAATAAATATTTTCTTTACTGCATCAACATCCAATGCATTTGCTCCTAATCCATACACAGTTTCTGTAGGAAAAACTACAGTTCCTCCATCTCTTATCACTTTTCCTGCTTCCATAATTGTATTTTTATCTATATTTTCCTCAAATAAATTTGCAACCTTTGTTTCCATATATTTATTCTCCTAAATTTTCTATTATTTAAGTCATCTAAACTAAAATAATAAGCTAAAGGTGTTAGTCTATTTTTTATCAATCAAAGCACCATAAATCAATTGAGAATTGACGATTGACAATGGACAATTATTGATTTCTGTTCCTAACTATACTGCACCCCAGGGGAACCATAAAGGGCTTCGCACTGTTCCCCAGGGGTGGCCTCAATTGTATAAGGTAGGCTAACATATTGACTTGTTATTTTTAAGATGTCTAAATTACATTTAACATTATAAATCCTAAAACTACACCGCTAAGTATTGATAATGTAGTAGTAAAATTATCTGTTAGCTCACTGCTCTCTGGCAGCATCTGACCAAAAATAACATAAAGCATTACACCGCTGGCAAAAGCCAAACAATTTCCTAATATACTTTGTGAAATAGTTCCCAGGATAATTCCAAGCCATGCACCTATGGCAGTTGGTAATGCCACTAAAAAAGCATAGAACAGTATTTTAGACGGCTTAACTCCTGAAATAATAAGTGGAGTTGCCATAGCAAGACCTTCTGGCATATCATGAATAGAAATTAATATACTCATTTTTATACCTAAGTTTGCTTCTTTTAAAAAGCCAAATCCCATAATAAGTCCTTCTGGAAAGTTATGAAGCATAATACCTAATGCAGTTAAAAAGGCAACTTTTATATGTGTATCTTTATGAAGGTCTGTTTCATTGCTAAGTATATCAGTTAATAATATAGTTATTATGCCAAATAAAACAAATAACAAAGCATTAATGAATCCATTATAAGTTACAGCTTCTGGTATTAACTCTAAAAAAACTATAGATACCATAATACCTGTAGCTATTCCTAATATTGTTCCCATGAATTTTTTAGAAGGATTTTTTATAAACACTCCTAATGCAGCTCCTAAAAGTGTTCCTGCAAGTGATACTAAAGCAGAAAATAAGCCTATATAAATTATAGCTTTCATATGTGTCCCCCTAACTTAAGATAATTAATAATCTTATCAATTCTATTATTATCAATCTATTTTAAGCTAAGGAATTTTATTCTTATCTTCTGCATTCTTTTATTATTTCTACTGCGCTATCAGTAAAAACTGCATTTGCACATCTTTTATATAAATACTCAAGCAAAAGATACTTTTTAATACCACCTTTTCTAATTACAAAATAAAAATAAGGATCCTCTTCTAGTAATCTTACCCTGTTATAATATTTTGCTACTGTGCGATGTCGTCGTAAAAACTTTGGACTTATTTGATAAATCCTTTTATTTCTAAATTTTGATTTAGTTATAATCATAATATTAAACGACTTATCACTTGGGATAGCGTGAACTATTGCAATTTTATCTATTATAAGATTATATTTAATTTTTAATATTCCAGTTTCAATAAGAAGTCTATCCTCTTTTTGTTCAAATTCTAAATAATCTTCATTATATCTTACTAACATAGCTTGAAATATTAAAAATTCCGTTACTAATAGATAAATAATAAAAAATATATTGAACTTTTTAAAGTAGAACAACACTGCTGGCAACAAAATAAAAATAAAGCTCATAGACAGCATAAACCTTTTATAAGATTTTTTTTGCTTCTTAAGAGCTTTATTTATGTCCATAATCTCACACTCCATAATAATAAATCAATTTTACTAATTAAAACATAGTAACTTTATAAATATAATATTTATTAGTATTCTATTATTTGAGTAGCAATCAAATATAAATCATCTAATAAAATTTTAAAAATCATTTTACATACAACTGCTATAAAACATATTTAATATTTCAAAGATATATAATTATACTTGAACGTCATTTCCCATTGCTTTCATTTTTTCAGCTTGATCAGCTGTAATTAATCCATCTAACATCTCATCTATATCACCATCAAGGAATGATTCTAATTTATATAGAGTTAATCCTATTCTATGATCTGTAACTCTTCCTTGAGGGTAGTTGTAAGTTCTAATTCTTTCACTTCTGTCTCCAGTACCAACTTGGCTTTTTCTATCTTCAGCTATACCTGCAAGTCTTTCAGCTTCTGCTGCTTCATATAATCTAGCTCTTAATATCTTAAGTGCCTTTTCTTTATTTTTAAGCTGAGATTTTTCATCTTGACAAGATACTACAAGACCTGTTGGTAAGTGAGTCATTCTTACTGCTGAGTCAGTTGTATTAACGCACTGTCCGCCGTTTCCTGATGCTCTAAATACGTCTACTCTTATATCATTCATATTAATCTCTAAATCTACATCATCAACTTCCGGAAGCACTGCAACAGTAGCTGTTGATGTATGAATTCTTCCACTTGATTCTGTATCTGGAACTCTTTGTACTCTATGAACTCCACTTTCATATTTTAGCTTACTATATGCCTTATCTCCTTTGACCATGAATACAACTTCTTTGAAACCACCAATATCAGTTTCATTTGCACTCATTACTTCAATTTTCCATCTATTTCTTTCAGCATACCTTGTATACATTCTAAAAAGATTTGCAGCAAATAGTGCAGCTTCGTCTCCACCTGCTCCTCCTCTTATTTCTATAAACACGTTTTTATCATCATTAGGATCTTTAGGTAATAATAAGATTCTTAATTCTTCTTCTAAATTTGATATTGATTCATTAAGTCCTTTTATCTCTTCTTGAATCATTTCTTTCATTTCTTTATCAGATTCTTCAACTAACATTTCCTTATTAGTCTCTAAGTCTTCTGTTGCTGTTTTATATTCCCTATACTTTGTTACAATAGCTTCTAATTCAGCATGTTCTTTACAAAGTTTTTGCCATTCCTTTTGATTAGCCATAACAGATGGATCGCTTATTTTATTTGAAAGCTCATCATACTTATTTTCGATAAAATCTAATCTATCTAACATAAAATTATCACTCCGTATAATCAATTTAAATTTATCTTAAAATCTAGTTTAATTTTTCATAAATATCTAAAATACTATTATTCTACATCATATCATTATACCAATAAAATAATTTCATTGCAATTTGTCAAATAAAATTTTAATTGTATATATTAAATTCTTTAAAATAGTTTATCTATGCTAGATTTAAAGAATTTGGCCAATTACAACTCTATCATTTTGATATAAATCTTTTAAAGAATAAATATTTGTAAATTTATTTTCTTCTAAAATTTTTATCACTGCTTCTCTTTGATCATGGCCTATTTCAAAAGCTAAATATCCTCGTTTTTTTAAAATATATTTGCTTTCTAAAGTAATTTTCCTATAAAATTCTAAGCCATCCTCTCCCCCATCTAATGCTAAATGAGGTTCATAATTTTTCACATCTTCCATTAAAGTTTTAATTTCCTCTTTTCTTATATAAGGCGGATTAGAAACTACCATATCAAAGATTTTCTTTTCTTCTATTGCTTTACTCAATAAATTACTATAATAAACTCTACATTGCTCTCTTACCCCTAACTTCTCTATATTCTTCTCCGTTATCTCTAACGCTTCATTACTTATATCATAAAGAGTAACATTGGAATCATTTATGTAATGTGCAATAGAAATTCCTATTGCACCACTGCCTGTACAAACATCACATACATATTTAAGATTATTCTTTTTTATAATTTTTATACATTCTTCTACTAATATCTCAGTATCTGGTCTTGGAATTAAAACACCCTCTTTAACAGAAAAATTTAATCCCATAAATTCCGAACTTCCTAATATATATTTTATAGGCATCTTCTCACTTCTAAGTTTTATAAGTGAGAAAAATTTTTCTTCATCTTCTTTGGATACTTCAACATCCCTATTCATCATTATATACAATTTTTCTACCTTCAAAACATGGCAAAGTAAAAGATTAGTATCTATAATATAACTTTCAATTTGATTATCTTTTAATATTTCATAACCTTTAGTTAATAATGTTGCTATTTTCATAAGCTACCTCATTTACTTCTTTATCCTCTATTCCTTCTGCTGTTTTTAAAGCCTTTATTGCTACTTCCAACATTTCTAAATCTGGTTCTCTAGTGGTTAGTTTTTGAAGCATAAGTCCCGGTTTTGCAATAAATTTGGATAGTTTGCTTTCACTTTTCCCTAAAAACCTTATAACTTCATAAGTTACACCGGATACTACTGGAAGTAATACTATCCTAGATATAATTCTTTGCGATATAGATTCCCAGCCTGTTAAGGAAAATATTATTATACTTATAATCATAACTAAAAATAAAAAGTTTGTTCCACATCTTGGGTGTAATCTGCTAAACTTTTTAGCATTTTTAGGTGTAAGTTCTTCTCCACTCTCATAGCAAGCAATTGATTTATGTTCTGCTCCATGATACATATAAACTCGTTGTATATCTTTCATTTTTCCTATTACCACAATATATGCAAAGAATATAACTACTCTTATTACTCCTTCTACTATGTTTAATATTAAAGAACTATCTTTTATATAGTTTTTAGCCATACTAGTTAAAAAAGTTGGAAGTATAAAAAACAATAATGTAGCAAATCCAAGTGAGATTATAAGAGAAATACCAAGTATTATGTCCTGACCTTTATCCTTAAATGTTCTATCAAACCATTTATCAAATTTGCTTTCTTCTTCTTCCTCTGTTTCAAATAATGATGCCGAATAGTTAAGACTTTTTATTCCTATAATCAAAGATTCAATCAAAGATACAAAACCTCTTATTATTGGAAGGGATAATATTTTATTTTTCTTTGTACTACTTACATAATTTTCACTTTCTACTTTAATCTCTCCGTTAGTGACTCTTACAGCAGTAGCTATCCCCTTAGCTCCCCTCATCATAACTCCTTCTATTACGGCCTGCCCTCCTACAGAAGTCTTCCTCTTTTTGGGACTTAAATCTCTATTCACATAACCACCTACCTATTTATTTTCTTGATTTATAATAATTACTTAATATCAATTTACAATTATGGATATACTTAATTACCACTGAGAAATTTATAATTTGTTCTGTAGTGGCAACCGGTGTTCGCTACATAACTAGCAATACAATTGATAGTCAAAAATAATTTCCTCCTTAATTGTCCATTATCCATTGTTAATTCTCCATTGTTAAAGTTCTATGATACCTCGTTTAATTGTTTTTCATTGTCATATTTATCTTTGTATTCAAAATAACACTTTGGACAAAGAGCTTCATATTCTACGTTATCTTCTTTATCTATAGCAATTTGTTCACCTTCAAAAACAAATCTTCCATTAATCATTCTTCCGTTTAGTAAGGCTTTCTTTCCACAATTGCAGATAGTTTTTAGTTCTTCTAAACTATGAGCTAATAATAATAAGCGCTCACTTCCTTCAAATCCTCTCATTTGAAAGTCTGTTCTTAATCCATAGCATATAGTTGGTATATCCATTTTAACTGCAATTTCAAAAAGCTCATCTATTTGCTTAGCCTTAAAGAACTGAACTTCATCCGCCAATATACAATCTATAGTTCCATTGCTTTGTATATATTTTCTTATTTCTTCATATAAATTTACATCCATTGGTACCCAAAGGTCTACTTCTCTAGTTACTCCTAGCCTTGAAACTACTTTATTTCCACCTTTAGTATCAGTTTTAGGCTTTATTATAAGTACTCTCATACCCCTCTCTTCATAGTTATGAGCCACTTGTAATAAGTTAGTTGACTTTCCACAATTCATAGCTCCATATCTAAAATAAAGTTTGCTCATTATAATTACCTCCATTTTTAGCACAAAAACATAATCATATATAATTTTATTTAAATTTCCTATACTTTAAGGAGAATTTATCCTAATTGTATATTTTTAATAATCAATTTTCAATTGTATATGGGTAATTAATATGAGGTATAATTTGGAATAAAATTCATAATCTAGGCTAATACTACAGTTGTTGATGTTTTACATGAAGTTTCTTATTTTCCCATTTTAAAAGAGTATAATTTATTTTAATCCATAATTAATCCTAAATCAAATTATGCTTTGATAAAAATTATTGGAAATTTCTACAGTTATGCTTAAATTTATTGACTTAAAGTTTTATATTATGCTATAATCAAGTAGTTGACAATACGGGTAAGTATGTTCGAAAGAGGTGAAAATAATGAAAGAAGGAATACATCCAAAATACAACCATGAAACAGTGGTTAAATGTGCTTGCGGAAACACTTTCACAACTGGTTCAGTTAAAGATGAACTTAAAGTTGAAATTTGTTCAAAATGCCATCCATTCTTCACTGGAAAACAAAAAATTGTTGATGCTGGTGGAAGAGTTGATAAATTCATGAAAAAATTCAACCTTAAAAACGAACAATAGTGAATATATAAAGCAAGAAAGTGTAGTTTCTTGCTTTTATTTTTTATTTATGCACAAAATTATAAAAAGTCGTGATATTTTTATCACGACTTTTTATAAAACATTTTTTGCTTTATGCTTTTATTTATTGTTTTAATAAATCTGTATTTTTACTTACTATTTCAAAAAATTCTTTATTGCTCTTAGTTCTTGATAAAAGATTTATAAGCTTTTCAGTTACTGCCTGAGAATTACCCTCATTATACATAAGCTTTCTAATACTATATGTAACTTCTAATTCTAACTTATTTAATAATAAATCTTCCCTTCGAGTTCCTGATTTATATATATCTATAGCAGGGAATATTCTTCTTTCTTGAAGAATTCTATCTAAGTGAACTTCCATATTTCCTGTTCCCTTAAATTCTTCAAAAATCATATCATCCATCCTGCTTCCTGTTTCAACTAATGCTGTTGCAAGTATAGTTAAACTACCACCTTCTTCAACATTTCTAGCTGCACCAAAAAACTTCTTAGGCATTAAAAGAGCTCCAGTATCTAAACCACCAGATAAAGTTCTTCCTGTTCTTGTGATTGTAAGATTATAAGCTCTTGCAAGCCTTGTTAAACTATCTAACAATATTACAACATCCTGTCCTTGTTCAACCATTCTCTTTGCTCTTTCAAGTACCATATATGCTACTTTAGCATGATGTTCTGGTTCTTCATCAAAAGTTGAATAAATAACATCTCCATTAATGCATCTTTGCATGTCAGTAACTTCTTCTGGTCTTTCATCTATAAGTAAAACTATTAGTTTAGTTTCTGGGTGATTTGTGGATATGCTTTGAGCAATTTTCTTTAAAAGAGTTGTTTTACCTGCTTTAGGTGGAGCAACTATAACACCTCTCTGCCCTTTTCCAATCGGTGATATGATATCCATAAGTCTGGAAGATAAATCATTAGAATTGGTTTCAAGTTTGATTCTTTCTGTTGGGTATATTGGGATAAGCTTTTCAAAAGATGTTCTTCTAGAAGCTTTTTCTGGATTTTCCCCATTAATATTTTGAACAAATAATAAGGCTTTATATTTTTCCCCTTCTTTTGGTATTCTTACTTTTCCTTCTACTTCATCTCCAGTTTTTAAATTAAATCTTCTAATTTGTGATAATGATACATATATATCATCTGGTCCACTTAGATAATTGTTAGATCGCAATAATCCAAAGTTACCATTATCACTTATTTCTAACACACCTTTTGCTGTATCTGATTCATTTATTAGTTCTCTAAGCCTCTCTTTTTTCTCTTGAGCAGTTTCTATTTTTTCTTCTTCTAAATCTGTAGAATTTTCTTCTTTTTGAGAATCTTTATCCTCTGCTTCCAATTTGCAACTTTCAGATTCTATTGTTTCTTTTTCAATTTTATTTTCTTTAGGACTAATCCTTTCTCTTAAAATAACTCCTGATTTTTCTATAGATGCTGGCGACACTTTTTTTATTTCCTCTATAAGTTCAGCTTTTTTAAACTTAGAGATACTTTTTATTCCTAAACTCTTTCCAAGTTCTTTAAGCTCACTCAGATTCATTTCATCTAAGTCTTTACTCATGAGAATTTACACCTCCGAATTCTTAAACTATCTATTTTAAGTACAAAATTATTCTTCATGATACATATGTAATTATCGTTAGGTTAAATTATATCCTATTTAAAGACTTTTATCCATATTTTTGAAAAGTTAATCAAAAATGTTTTTAATATGTACTATAAATATTTTAAGTTTTATAGATTTTTAAAATAATACTTATTAATTAAGATTACAGTGCCTTATTATACATATACCATATATCTTTTGCAATATTTTTTCAAATGTTTTATGTTTTAAAGTTATATTTTACTTTTTTTGTATTGAATTTTTTCATTCTTTAAGGTTAATTAGAGATAATTAAGTAAATTTACTCATTTATAAATTTACTATGGATTAATATAATTATATTGTATAATGCAAATAATGGATATTGTTCTTGATTTTATAAATTTTTCTTAAAAATCATTAGATTTATCATCTAATTATAAATAAATTGTAAACATATATGTGATTATTTCACTTTAAAGGAGGAAGTTATTAAATGAGTTTCAAAAAGTTAAAGAATATTAAGATTGCTACCCTAACCATAATATTCGTAATTTTATCCAGTATTACCACCCTGTTGTTAGGGGGAGATGGTATTTTAAGTATTAAAACAATAAATGATAATTCTACTAAATTATCTTCAAAATCTATTACTTCACTCTCTAATGTAACCAATATGAGAGCTGATTTTATAAATCTTAGATTTTATATATTACGAAGCATAAATTCTTATGATGCAAACTTAGAAAGTAATTTAAACTCTAATAAAAGCAGCTTAGAAAATGAAATTAAAAATTATTTAAGCATAAATATGGATGCCACTGAAATATCTCTTTTTAACTCATATATAGACTTATTTAATAATTACTGGGATGGATGGCTTGAAATAAAAAAAGATTTAGAACAAAATAGACCTATTAAAAAAGAGAAAATAAATGCTTTAAATAAAACAGGAGATGAAATAGAAGATACCTTAAATAAGCTTAGACTTCATTTGCTAGATAATGCAGACAATATACTTGATGAGAATAATAAAGTGTACAAAGATACTATTCTTAATTTTCTTATAATTCTTGCAATAGTTGTATTTATAAACATTTTAGCTTCTATATTGATAGTTTCAAGGTTAAAAAAATCTACTAGAGAAATGACAAGTCTATTGCACATGTTTTCAACGGGAGATTTGTCTATTGATATTAAAGGTTCTAGAAATGATGAATTTGGAATGATGAAATCTTCTTTAAAGTCAACTAGGGATAATATTTCTAATATGATTACTGTAATAAAAGATAAAGCACAATATATAACTGATGCTTCTGAAGTATTATCCAATATTTCAACTCAGCTTTCACATGCTTCTAATGAAGTAAGTGCTACTATTCAAAATGTATCAAAAGGCACTTTTTCTCAAGCAGAGGATTTGCTATATATTACTACATTAATGGATGAATTAAATGATGATCTTAATAACATGATAGAATCTATCAAAGAAGTAGAACAAAATAGTTCTAATATTTATATTAAGGCTACTGAAAGCAATAAGGATATGGAGAACCTTGATTTATCTATGAAAAACACCTCTGAATCCTTCTCTAAGCTAACAAACATAATGGCAACAGCACAAACCTATCTATTGCAAATATCTTCAATTACAGATTTAATTAACAGCATTTCTGAGCAAACAAATTTATTAGCCTTAAATGCTGCAATAGAATCTGCTAGAGCTGGAGAAGCAGGAAGAGGTTTTTCTGTAGTAGCTGAAGAAATCAGAAAGTTAGCTGAACAATCTAAAGTTTCTTCTCAAAAAATAAACAAAATTATAGAAAATGTTTCAATTGAAACAAATAAAATGATAAAAACTGCTGATGATATGAAGGATGAAATGAACAGTCAAAATACAAATATAGCTATAGCAATTGAATCTTTTAATGAAATCAAAAAATCTGTTGAAGAAATGAGTCCTAGAATTGTAGCAGTTAATAATAACACTGTCAGCATTATAGATAAAAAAGCTTTAATATCAGATAAAATAAACTCAAGTTCCGTTATAGCTCAACAGGTCTCTGCCTCTTCAGAAGAAATAGTAGCTTCATCAGAAGAAACTTCTGCATCATCTCAAGATGTTGCATCCACTTCTCAAAACTTAGCTTTTAGAGTTAGAGAAGTTTTAGATGAAGTAAATAAATTTAAACTAAAATAAATTTAAAACAATGCACAATTCTCAATGCATAATTAAATAGGAAACTTAACCACCCTCGAGGAACAGTGCTAAGCCCTTTAGGATTCCTCTGGGGTGTGGTGTAGTTTGAAACATATACCAGTGACATTGTGCTAAATTTATGAAGATAAGCGATATAATTAAAATATTATTTAATGATGCAAATATAATGTATAGCATACTTCACCTCAGGGATTTAAATAAAAAGTAGTTGCAAATTAAAACTTTGTGATTACTTTAATTTTATTTAAAGCCTACAATTTTGTTGTAAACCCCAAAGGTGAAAATTAATACTGAGAAATATCCACAATTATAAATTAAATAAGTTTGCTATTAATTTTTAGTTATTTTTACTTTAAGTGATGCTTTTATAAAATCACTGAACAATGGATGTGGTTTATTTGGTCTTGATTTTAATTCTGGGTGAAATTGAGAAGCTACAAACCATGGATGGTCCTTTATCTCAACTATTTCTACTAATCTTTCGTCGGGGCTTGTACCACTTAATATCAATCCTGCTTCTACTAATTCAGTTCTAAATTTATTGTTAAATTCATATCTATGCCTATGTCTTTCATATATTACTTCATTATTATATGCTTCATAAGCTTTTGTATTTTTTTCTAATTTACAGCCATATAATCCAAGTCTCATGGTGCCACCTTTTTCATCTATATCCTTTTGTTCTGGCATCAAATCTATTACAGGATATGGTGTTTGTGGCATAAGTTCTGAACTGTTTGCTCCTTTAAGTCCTAACACATTTCTAGCATATTCTATAACAACACATTGCATTCCTAAGCATATTCCAAGAAAAGGTATTTTATTTTCTCTTGCATATTTTATTGATTCTATCTTACCTTCTACCCCTCTGTCTCCAAAACCTCCAGGTACCAATATTCCATCTACATCTTTAAGATAACCTTCTACATTGGTAGCTGTCACATCTGCAGCATTCACCCATTTAATTTCTACATTAGTATTATTATTTAATCCACCATGATTTAATGCTTCAACCACTGATATATAGGCATCATGTAATTCTACATATTTACCTACTAAAGCAATTTTAACATTTTCTTTTAAATTTTTAAGTTTATTAACCATTTCAATCCATTCACTATTATCTATAGGATTTGAATTTAATCCTAACTTTTTGCATACTAATGTGTCTAGCCCTTCATTATGTAACATCAATGGAACTTCGTATAAGTTTTCAGCATCTAAATTCTGTATTACTGAAGAACCCTCTATATTACAAAATAGTCCTATTTTATTTTTTAAATCATTAGAAATTTCTTTTTCAGAACGACAGACAATTATATCTGGCTGAATTCCTATTGATCTTAACTCTTTAACTGAATGCTGAGTTGGTTTTGTTTTAAGCTCACCTGCTTTTCCTAGGTAAGGAACCAATGTAACATGAATAAAACATACATTTTCCATTCCAACTTCATATTTTATTTGTCTTATTGCTTCTAAAAATGGCAATGACTCTATATCTCCAACAGTACCACCAATTTCAGTTATAACCACATCAACATCTTTTTCTTTTGAAACTCTATATACTCTATCTTTTAATTCATTTGTGATATGAGGAATTACTTGAACTGTACCACCTAAATAATCTCCTTTTCTTTCTTTAGAGATTACTGACCAATATACTCTGCCTGAGGTTACATTGTTATTTTTACTCAAATTTTCATCTATAAATCTTTCATAATGTCCTAAATCTAAATCTGTTTCAGCACCATCATCTGTTACAAAAACTTCTCCATGTTGATATGGACTCATTGTACCTGGATCCACATTTAAATAAGGATCAAATTTTTGTATAGAAACCTTTAACCCCCTATTTTTTAGTAATCTTCCTAAAGAAGCTGCTGTAATTCCTTTTCCCAAAGAAGATACAACTCCGCCCGTAACAAATACATATTTTGTGTTCATAATAACTCCTCCTCACTAATTTTTTATTATATTAATAATTACTTTTAAATTATAAATAATTTTTTATAAAAATCTGTTGACAAATTAAAACAACCCCATTATAATAGAAATTACCCTATCATATAATGGGATATTTATATTTAAAAAACAAGTACTATACTATCATAATTTTTGAGTTTATGCTAGTGTTTTTTGTTTTTTTATTTCTATATATTTTCTTTTGGATTAAATACACAAATACAAACAAAATACAGCTATTTCAGAATTAACCTAAAAAATTAATTCTGAAATAGCTGTATTTTTCATAAAAATAAAATGTACATCGCTAAAATTTGCAAATAATATAGTTAAATAAACTATGTTAAAAATATTATAATTGAATTTTTTCTATTATATAAAATCTATAATAAAAGCATAGAGTTATAAATGCAATTTACTATTTAAAATAGAGAAGATTGTTACTCTTGACTATATTTTAGTCAAGAGTAACAACACTTACTTATTTATGTTATATAAAAATTACCAATTACCTACGCCAAACGGTAATGTATATAAACGTGCCTGACTTGCATTAATAATTATTTTATAAGGGTTTACTTTTCCTCGTTCCTGTTCATAATATGCTATATTATTAACTAAATCTACTAAACCATTATATTGTTCATTAGCAAAATCATAGACATCCTGAATTTGAACAATAATGTCCCATGCACCGTTAGTTTTTACTAACCCTAAATTTACATCAACTTTTTTTAAAGCTCCAAATAAATCAGTTCATTTCTTCAATGATGTATTTGTTAAAATGTCAATTTTTGAAGCTGATGGCATTGCAAATTCCATACTAGTAGTAGCAAAATACTCATAGCTTCCTAATGATTTAGCTCGGTTTAAGAATTGTTTTATAACAGTTTGAAATTCAGTTGAATCTGTCCAAATATCACCACTTATCACTGAACCAGAGCCATATACTTTAGGTTCTTCTCTCATCGGCAATAATGAATAATTTAAGAATTCTGCTGCATGATTAAATCCTGCTTTATCCAATACTGAAGCCATTTGGCTTGACATAGAACGTAATAATGCTTTTAGATTTTCATCTGGTTGTTCACTATAAAATTCTTCCTTCATCTTTCTAATAGACTCTTGGTCTAATTCTGTAAAAGTGTACCTTTTTTCATTCTCTGCAAATTCCACTAATTGCTCACTACTTTTTTTGCGATATTGCAAATGCTTATCCCACTGTTGACGTTATTAGTACTCCACATAGTGCTAGAGTTAATATATTTTTTTTCATGTCATCCTCCAATTGTTAATGTTTAATATTTATTAATATATGCACTGACTCTCCTTTTTTTGTCTAGCAGCATTATACTATCTTTGTCTAAATCTTGTTTTATATAAAATTCAATTTACTAGTCTATAATAAAATTTTTATAGTATAAAACATTTTTTATTTTAAAAGTACAAATGGTTTTTAGCATATATTACATATATTTTTAATATTTTTTATATATTACTTAATTTTTTATAAAAATACCAATTTATCCCTTGATAATTCATAGTATACTATTCTATATTATAATTTAATTATTAAATAAAATTTAAATGAAGAAATAATACCTATGGATTACAAATATGGCTATCTAAATTCATCTAAATGATAGATTTACCTTTTATAAAGTTACAAAGAAACAATAGGGCAATTAGCATTATTCTTAATAATATTGCA
>NZ_JACSQB010000152.1 GCF_014836835.1 Clostridium faecium
TATTAAGTTTCTTTCGAAACTCAATGAATTAACTGGTTTTACCTATTTCTCTGTTTAATTTTCAAAGACCAAGTTTTTACTGTTTTGCCGTCGTTTCCCGACTGCTTTTTTATCTTATCACTTTGTTTTCTTCTTGTCAACATATTTTTAAAAACTTTTTTAAGTTTTTCACTGAGAACTTAAATCTCTTTTAAACAACTCTTTAAGTTTCTTTAAATTATGATGATTTGAAAACTTTGTTTATCGCCTTAGCCCTTGGCGCTGACGACTTATTCATAATAACATGATATAAAAAAGAGAATAATTCTATTTTCATTATTTTTATAAAATTATTTTTTTCATTCTTTATAATTCTCTTTTTTTCTTTATTTTTCACATAAAGATACACTAGGATAAGTTTCTTTTTGTTTTTTCTAATTAGTAATAGAAAATGCAAATAATTATTAACTTTTAATATTGTATATAGATATACCATCTCTAAATTTAATCTATATACTTAAAAATTTGTATTAACAAGTTGTTGCGCTTATTTTTATTTAAACCCCTGAGGTGCAGTATCATATGGTACTACGTCTGCAACATCGGATGATAATTTAGTAACATCGGTTATCTCTATAATATTAGTATTATATCACCGGCTTTACTTTTAAGCTTTACTGAACCAAGGTAACCCTAAAGGGTTTCGCGCTGTTCCCTAAGGGTGGTAAAAAAATTAATTAAAGAAATTAGTTTGATAGAACTAATAAAAATGATAGAAAGACTGTTTTAAGCATTTTATTAGCTCAAAACAGTCTTTCATCATTTATAAACTATTAATTATTTCTTTAAATTTATTTCCTCTAACTTCAAAATTTACAAACATATCAAAACTAGCACAGGCAGGAGATAATGTAACTATATCACCTTTTTCAGCAATTTCTTTTGCTTTATCTACTGCTTCTTCTAAAGTATTAACCATATATATGTTAGTTTCTATACCTTCTTTTTCTTTTAAATCATCAAAAGCCGCTTTTATCTTATATTTTGTAGCACCTAATAATATTAGCGATTTTATATATTTATATCCCTCAAAAGCCAAAGGTTCAAATGGTAAGTTCTTATCATATCCCCCTGCTATTAATATAATAGGTTTTTCAAAAGCTTTAATACTTGCTAAAGTTCTTGTTGGACTGGATGCTATAGAGTCATTATAAAATTCTACTCCATCTATAGATTTTATAAATTCACTTCTATGTTCTACCCCTCCAAAAGATATAGCTACATTCTTCATAGCTTCAACATCTACCTCATCACAAGTTGCAGAAAATGCTGCTAATAAATTTTCAACATTATGCAGACCTTTTAATTTTATATCTTTTCTGTCACAAACTTCTTTTCCTTTAACATATAATTTTTCATTTTCATAGTATGCACCTTTTTCTATATTCTTCCTTCTACTAAAAGTGTAAACTCTTCCCTTAGCTTCTTTTATCATTGATGCAGTTATATCATTATCTTCATTTAATACTAATAAAGAGTTTTCATCTTGATACTTGTATATATTCTTTTTACTTTCAACATATTCTTCCATATCCTTATGCATATCTAAATGGTTAGGGGATAAATTTGTTATTACTGCTATATCTGTAGATTCATCCATTGTCATAAGCTGAAAACTTGATAGTTCAAGCACTACTCTATCATCTGCTTTTATTTTTTCTATATTGGCAAATAAAGGTGTTCCTATATTTCCCCCTACCCAAGTATTATATCCTGATTCTTTCAATATATTATAAATAAGTGTTGTTGTTGTAGTTTTTCCATCACTTCCTGTAATGCCATAAATCTTTGCAGGACAATATCTTACAAACTCCTCCATCTCAGAAGTTATATAAGTTCCCTCTTCTTTAGCTCTCACTAAAGCTTCACTATCTATTCTCATAGATGGTGTTTTAAAAATTACTTCAAAACCTTTTAAGTTATTTAAATAGCCATCTCCTAATTCAAACTTTACTCCCATTTTTTCGTATTTATCTATATCTTTAAATTGTTCCCTATTTTTCTTATCAAAGGCAGTTACTTTTGCTCCAAGTTTAACTAAAAACTCTATGAGTGGTATATTACTAACTCCTATACCAACTACCGCTACATTTTTATTCAATATATATTTTTTAAACTCACTAAAATCTCTTTTCATTCTATTTTTAATCCTCCAACATTTACTGTTATCATTAATAATATGTATATTATAACACTTTCTATTTGCTATTTAAATTACTATAGAAGTGCCTCAATTTGCAAAAGAGGAACTTTGTCGAAATAATTCGAATTAAATTAATTTACAAACTTATTTTTTCGCTATTGATTTACATATTCCGACATGATATACTTCTATTGTGCCGTAAGGAATATGTTAAGATGATTCCCCAAAGTTTTAACATAACACATAACATATCCCCATGATTAAACCCTATTTTTTACCGGATGACAATCCGGTTATTTTTTTGCTCAAAAGCCCATTTTAAAGTCATTTTTGAGTTTAATACTATTTCAACATAATTGAGCATTATTAGAAATTATTCATTTTATTTTTAAATTTACCTAAATATTTCCTAAAATAACACTTGTATATTTTTCATTTGCTTTTTTAAAAAAACTCCTTATAAGTATACTAAACTTATAAGGA
This sequence comes from Clostridium faecium, assembly GCF_014836835.1. Classification (GTDB taxonomy): domain Bacteria; phylum Bacillota; class Clostridia; order Clostridiales; family Clostridiaceae; genus Clostridium_J; species Clostridium_J faecium. Next base: position 2,666 of record NZ_JACSQB010000152.1, read on the forward strand.
GCTTTTCATTCAACTTTTGTTATTAAAATTCCATTTTTTCTTCTATATATTTAGATAATTCATCTATAGGAAGTCTTATTTGTTCCATTGTATCTCTATCTCTTACAGTTACAGTATTGTCTTCCATGGTATCAAAATCTACTGTTATACAGAAAGGTGTTCCTATTTCATCTTCTCTTCTATATCTTTTTCCTATACTTCCTGCTTCGTCATAATCAACATTGAATTTTTTAGCAAGTAGTGAATAAACTTCTAAAGCTTTTTCACTTAATTTTTTACTTAATGGTAATACAGCTGCTTTAAATGGCGCTAATGCTGGATGTAAATGTAATACAGTTCTCACATCTCCACCTTCTAACTCTTCTTCCTCATAAGCATTTACTAAAAATGCAAGAGCAACTCTATCTGCACCTAAAGATGGTTCAATACAATACGGAACATATTTTTCATTTGTTGTTGGATCTAAATAAGATAAATCTTCTCCAGAGTGTTCCATATGCTTTTTAAGGTCATAATCTGTTCTGTCAGCTATGCCCCATAGTTCTCCCCATCCAAATGGGAATAAAAATTCTATATCACAAGTTGCATTACTATAAAATGATAATTCTTCTTCTCCATGATCTCTAAATCTTAAGTTTTCTTCTTTCATCCCTAAATCAAATAAGAATTTTTTACAGTAATCTTTCCAATATGTAAACCATTCTAAATCTGTTCCTGGTTTGCAGAAAAATTCTAATTCCATTTGTTCGAACTCTCTAGTTCTAAACACGAAGTTTCCTGGTGTAATTTCATTTCTAAAAGATTTACCAATTTGAGCTATACCAAAAGGTACTTTTTTTCTTGAAGTTCTTTGAGCATTTTTAAAATTAACAAATATACCTTGAGCTGTTTCTGGTCTTAGATATATTTCTGATTTGCTATCATCAGTTATTCCTTGAAATGTTTTAAACATAAGATTGAATTTTCTTATATCCGTAAAGTTTTTCTTTCCACATTTAGGGCAAACTATTTGATGTTCTTCAATATATTCTTTATATTCTTCATTAGTCCATCCATCTGCAACAGCAACTTCTGCACCTTCTGAAGTCATATAATCTTCTATTAATTTATCTGCTCTAAATCTAGCTTTACATTCTTTGCAATCCATTAATGGATCTGAAAATCCACCAACGTGTCCTGAAGCAACCCAAACTTCTGGGTTCATAAGTATAGCACAGTCAAGTCCTATATTATATGGACTTTCTTGAACAAATTTTTTCCACCATGCTTTTTTAACATTGTTTTTATATTCTACCCCTAATGGACCATAATCCCAAGAATTAGCAAGTCCTCCGTAAATTTCTGAACCTGCAAATATAAATCCCCTATTTTTGCATAGAGCAACTATTTTATCCATAGTCAATTCTTTCATAAATAATACCTCCATTCTTTATTTGTAAATACTCCAATTGAAGTAATTTTAATCTTATAAAAATAAAAAAACTATTACTAGTTAAGGGACGAAATAAATTTCCGCGGTTCCACCCTTATTAGCAATAGCTCAGCTCTACCAAAATATACTCAAAAGCTCCCTTCACTATAAGCCTTTAATGATTTGCACCACCCATCATCTCTCTTTATAAAGTACTTAAAGTTACTCTTCTTTCTCAATGTATAATATTAAATTGTATTAAGTTATAGTATCAGAAAAATTCAGAATTGTCAAGTATTAAATTTAAAAATAAAATTTGCAATAAAAAAAGTAATACTACAAAAGTATTACCTGCACTTATCAAAATAAAAAATGGCTCCGCGAAGAGGATTCGAACCTCCAACCTATCGGTTAACAGCCGAGTGCTCCACCGTTGAGCTATCGCGGAATATAATCATTGTTGACTACATTTATTATTATATCAAAATAAAAAAATAAATGCAATAGCTTTTTTAGAAATTTATACTTTTTTTTAGTTTTATTTTATATTTATATTCTCCTAGTAAATATTCTATATATATTAATGTTTTTATAAAAAGAGATATATAATAGTTACCCACTATATATCTCTTAATTTTCATATTATTGTAATGGTTTCATAGTTGGGAATAATATTACGTCTCTTATTGATGTAGCATCAGTTAAGAACATAATTATTCTATCTATACCTATTCCTAATCCTCCAGTTGGTGGCATACCTACTTCTAATGCGCTCATGAATTCTTCATCTATAACATAAGCTTCATCATCTCCAAGTTCTCTTTCTTTTGCTTGTTGTTCAAATCTTTCTCTTTGCACAATTGGATCATTTAGCTCTGAATAAGCATTACATATTTCTCTTCCGTATATAAATCCTTCAAATCTTTCAGTGAATTCAGGATTTCCACGTTTTTTCTTAGTAAGTGGTGAAATTTCTACTGGATAATCACAAAGGAATGTTGGTTGTATAAGATGTTCTTCTGCAAACTCCTCAAATAAAGCATTTAATACATCTGCTTTTGTACAATCTTTTAATTCTTTTTTAAACTCTAAATGTTTTTCTTTAGCAACAGCTTGAGCTTCTTCATCTGTCTTAATATTCGCAAAATCTATTCCTGCATACTCCTTAACTGCATCTACCATTGTAAGTCTTCTCCAAGGTGGTGTTAAGTCTAACTCTGTTCCTTGATAATTTACTTTAGTAGTTCCATGTACTTTTTCACAAACATAAGCAATCATTTGTTCTGTGATTTCCATCATATCATTATAGTCAGCATAAGCTTCATATAATTCAATTGCAGTAAATTCAGGATTATGTCTTATACTCATACCTTCATTTCTAAAGTTTTTACCCATATCATAAACCTTTTCAAATCCACCAACAATACATCTTTTTAAGTATAACTCAGTAGCTATTCTTAAATACATATCTATATCTAAAGCATTATGGTGAGTTGAAAATGGTCTTGCAGCTGCTCCTCCTGCTATTGGAGATAAAATTGGAGTTTCAACTTCTAAGAATCCTCTATTATCTAGGAATTCTCTTATGCCTTTTATTATTTGAGCTCTCTTTATGAAAGTATCTCTAACATCCTTGTTCATAACAAGGTCAACTTCTCTTTGTCTATATTTTAAATCTGGATTTTTAAGTCCATGCCATTTTTCTGGTAATGGTTTTAATGCTTTAGCTATAAGTTTAACTTCTTTAGCACGTACAGAAATTTCTCCTGTTCTAGTTCTAAAAGAAATTCCTGTTACACTTAGGAAATCACCTATATCAAAAGTTTTAGCATCTTTAAAAGATTCTTCTCCTACTTCATCCATTCTTATATAAATTTGAATTTTACCATATCTGTCATGAAGGTCACAGAATCCAGCTTTACCTTGAAGTCTTTTAGACATAAGTCTTCCTGCTACAGTAACTGTCATCTCTTTTCCTTCTTCAAATCCATTAATAACTTCTTCTGATGTATGAGTTCTATTTACTTTATAAACATCAAATGGATCTTTTCCCGCTTCTTGAAGTTCAGCTAACTTTTGTCTTCTGATTCTCACTTGCTCGTTATATTCATCTTCCTTAGCTTGAATATCTTCCACTTCAAGTTCTGTCGTATTTACATTGTTTTCTTCCATAATAAATTCCTCCTATGCTCTTTTTATTTCAAGGACTTCATATTTACTGACCCCATCTGGAATAGCAACTTCAACTATGTCTCCTACTCTTTTGCCTACAAGTGCACTTCCAACTGGTGATTCATTTGAGATTTTATTCTCCATAGGATCTGCTTCTGCTGATCCTACAATATGAAATTCTACTTCTTCATCAAAATCATAATCCTTAACTTTTGCTATTGATCCTATATTGATTATATCTTTATCTAATTCACTTTCATCAACTACAGATGCATTTCTAAGCATATTTTCAAGCTGTATTATTCTACCTTCTACAAAAGCTTGCTCATTTTTAGCTTCATCATATTCAGAGTTCTCACTTAAATCTCCATATCCTAATGCTACTTTAATTTTTTCAGTGATTTCTTTTCTCTTAACTGTTTTAAGGTACTCCAACTCTTCTTCAAGCTTCTTTACACCTTCATAGGTCATTACATATTTTTTAGAATCACTCATTTTTTTCTCCCCTTTAAAAAAATATATATTTACTCTATTAGTAAAGCTCACATGACTAGTGTCACATGTTTCTAAGATCACTCTTAGATTTTCCCACATCATCCACCTCGTAACCTACTATGTCTATGGGCATTAGTTCGGATACTTCCTACCCTACTTTATTTATACAATTTTACATGATTTCTAGTATTTTTATTTCAATAAAAAACTTTATTAAATTAACATGATTGTACCACAAAACTTCTTTAAAGTCTTAAATCCACAAAACTTCTTTAGGATTTGTGGATTCAAGACTTTAAGTTATTATAAATCAATGGGTATGATATGTCAATAAAAGGATAACAATATACCATTTTATTGACACTATGTAATATTATATTAATGTATATTATCCACAAACGCTGATTTATATTCAATTAAAAGGCTTAGTACGTCTTCATATTTTGTCATAGAATTAATTCTATCTTTAATTTCAGTACAATATTTAAGTCCTTTTATATACCAGGCTATATGTTTTCTCATCTCTCTTACAGCCTTTATTTCCTCAAAATACTTAACGGCCAAATTTAAATGATTAATACACATATCTATCTTTTCTATAGCTGTAGGTTTTATTATATCTTCACCACTTAAAGCTTGAGATATTTCTCTAAAAATCCATGGATTACCCATGGCCCCTCTTGCAACCATTATACCATCGCAGTTAGTTTGCTTCTTTATTTTTATAGCAGCCTCACCAGAAAATACATCTCCATTACCTATTACAGGTATTTTAATTGCCTCTTTAACTTGCCTTATAATATCCCAATCTGCTTTTCCATCATACATCTGCTCCCTAGTTCGTCCATGAACTGTTATGGCATCTGCTCCAGCGTCCTCTATATATTTACTAAATTCAACAGCATTTATAGTATTTTCATCAAAACCTTTTCTAAATTTAACAGTTACAGGTTTTTTGCTTACTTTCTTCATTTCTTTTACTATTTCTGCAGCTAATTTAGGATTTCTCATAAGTGCGGATCCTTCTCCATTTTTAACAATTTTAGGCACAGGACATCCCATATTTACATCTATTATACAAATATCCTCATTTTCATTAAAAACCTCACAAGCATAAGCCATTATTTTAGGATCACTTCCAAATATTTGAATAGCTACAGGTTTTTCTTCATCTGCTATTCTCATTAATCCCTCTGTATTTTTACTTTTATAAAAAAGTCCTTTAGCACTTACCATTTCAGTATATACAAGCCCACAACCCATATTCTTACAAATACCTCTATAAGCTATATCTGTAACTCCAGCCATAGGTGCTAAAAACACTTCATTATTAAAATGAAGATTTGATATATACATATTATCACCTAGTCTCTATTTTTTTCATATATAATTCTAAGTCCATCTAAAGTTAAAAAGGATTCTACTTTATCTATTGTAGAAGATTCATCTGCTATTAGTTTAGCAAGACCTCCTGTAGCTATAACTATAGGCTCCTCTTCACCTTTTGCCATCATTTCTTCTTTCATCTTATTTACTATGTAATCAACTTGACCTATGTACCCATAAACTATACCTGCTTGCATGCTTGCTACAGTATTTTTACAAATTACAGTTTCAGGCTTTGAAAGTTCAACTCTTGGAAGCTTAGCTGCCCTTTCAAATAATGCATCAGAGGATATTTTTATTCCTGGACAAATTGTTCCTCCTAAATAATCTCCATTTTTAGTTACAGCACAAAAAGTAGTAGCTGTACCAAAGTCTATTATTATCATTGAACTTTTATAGACATCAAAAGCTGCTACTGCATTTACTATCCTATCAGCTCCTACTTCTTTTGGATTATCATATTTTATATTTATTCCAGTTTTAACTCCAGGTCCAACTATTATTGGTGTTTTATCAAAATATTTTCTTATCATATGTTCTAAAGAATACATAATATTTGGTACTACAGAAGATACTATTACACCTTCTATACCAGATGCTTTTATATTGTTTTGCTCAAAAAGCTGCCTCACTTGTATACCATATTCATCAGCACTTCTCTTATGATCTGTAGATAATCTCCAGTCAACTATTAACTTTTTTCCCTTGTATATTCCCAATACAATATTGGTATTTCCCACATCTAACACAAAAATCATTTAAATTCACCTCTATATAATTAAAAGCAGCTTTGAAAGCTGCTTTTATCCTGACAATTAATAATTTAATTTTAACAAGTTAATCTGTTTTGTCAAGGTGTTTAAATTATTTTAAAGCTTGTAATTTATGTATTTATAATTTAAAGTAAAGATTATTTATATTACATTCTCACTACTATTTTTCATTATATTTAATATTTCTTTTTCATCTTTAGCAAATTCATATAATATTTTCTTTAAATTTCCTTCTTTTTCGCTAGTCATTAAGTTCATATACATTTCCATTAAGCTTTTCTCTACATTTGCAATATGACGACTTCTCATTAGTTGTTCCTTTGTTAAATGATAATTACACTCCATTATAATTACCTCCTTAAGAGCTGTTGTAATACTTCAATGTGATTATTATGCTTTTGTATTAATTCCTCAATTGAACTTTGTATAGAGCGGTTATTTACAGCTTTTAAATAGCCTCTATACTTACGTATAAGTATCTCTTCTTTTTCTATGATGTTATTAATAGCAGCTTGATTTGGACATATCATAAATAATCTCCTCCTTTTTCATATATTATTATCAATATAAAAAGGTATATACTTCTTTTTAAAAAGTATATACCTAATTTATAAATTGTTCACACTTTAAATTAAACATGCAAACTAAAATAATATATTAATTCTCTAATGAATAAGTGTTATATTTATATTAAAATACCCTTCATTAACCGAACATAGAAAATAATACCCCAGCTGCTACAGCACTACCTATAACCCCTGCAACATTTGGTCCCATGGCATTCATAAGTAAGAAGTTAGAAGGATCTTCCTTTTGTCCTACAACCTGTGAAACCCTAGCTGCCATAGGTACTGCTGAAACTCCTGCTGAACCTATTAATGGATTTATCTTACCCTTAGTAACTTTACACATTATCTTACCTATAATTACACCTGAAGCAGTAGCTACTGAAAAAGCAATAACTCCTAATATTACTATTCCTATAGTTTTTGGAGTTAAAAATATCTCTGCTTTAGCTGTTGCTCCAACAGAAAGACCTAAGAATATTGTAATTATATTTATAAGTGCGTTTTGTGCAGTATCACTTAATCTTCCAACAACTCCAGATTCTTTAAATAGATTTCCAAGCATCAACATACCAACAAGTGATTTAAGTGATGGAAGAAATAATATAACTAAAACAGCAACCACTATTGGGAATACAATTTTCTCCACTTTTCTCACTTGTCTTAGTTGTCCCATTTTTATTTTTCTTTCTTCCTTAGTAGTTAGTGCCCTCATAATTGGAGGTTGAATTAGCGGTACTAAGGCCATATAGGAATACGCTGCAACTGCTATTGGCCCAAGGAGATGAGGAGCTAACTTGTTTGTTAAGAATATAGCTGTAGGACCATCTGCGCCACCAATTATACCTATAGATGCCGCCTCTTGTGGAGTAAATCCAAGTAATATTGCTACCATAAACGCAAAGAATACTCCAAACTGCGCTCCAGCTCCCATTAAAACACTGGAAGGGTTAGCTAATAATGGTCCAAAATCTGTCATAGCTCCAACCCCTAAGAATATAAGCGGTGGAAATATTTCCAGCTTAACACCTCTTGATAAATAATATAATAATCCTCCTACTTCACCTGCAGTAGGTTCTGCCATTATATCTGCTAATGGTAAATTTGTTAGTAACATACCAAAAGCTATAGGTAATAACAATAACGGTTCAAATTCCTTTGCTATTGCTAAATATATTAATACACAAGAAACACCAATCATTAAAAGTTCTTTCCAAGTTATTGCTGCAAAACCGGAGGTACTTAATAATTCCTGTAATACTTCAATTATATTCATTTAGCTTACCCCCTTTTATTATGCGATAACAGCTAAAACGTCTCCTGTATTAACAGCTGCTCCTTTTGACACATTTATTTCAGCAATTGTTCCATCAACTGATGACATAATTTCATTTTCCATTTTCATAGCTTCTAAAACAAATAATACATCACCTTTTTTAACTTTAGCACCTTCAGTTACATTTATTTTAACTATTGTTCCAGGCATTGGAGAATCGATTTTTTCTCCTGAAGCATTTGATTTTTTAACTGATGGTGCAGCTGCTGGCTTTGATACTTTTTCTGCAGCTACTGGCTTACTTTCTACTATACTAGTTGGAGTACCAAATTCTCCTTTAACCTCTTCAACTTCTACTTGATATATATTTCCATTAACTGTAACATTATATCTTTTCATAACAAAATTCCTCCCTACGCATTTTAGCAATTAAATTTAGTACCATTGTTTCCCCAGTTTGTATTTCCATTATTTACTCTTTTGATACTTTTTATATTTAACTCTGAAGTTGGTACATTAAGATGAGTTGATAGTGTTGCCATTATAACTGCAACTAATTCTAAATCATCTTGAGGATCTTCTATAATCTCTATTTGGTCAGATACCAGTTCAGGATTTTCTTCTTTAACTGGTTCTATATTTTTCTTTTTGTCTCTTAATAAAAAACTTTGAAATTTAATTAAATACATTAAAATAACCAACACAGCAAAAACTATAATCATAGCCACTGCTGAAACTCCTAATGCATCTAATAGACCTATCTTTTCATTCATATTATCTCCCCCCTAAATTAATATGCTTCCATGCTTTTTAGGGTAGTTTAACTCTCTCTTACTTTGTAACATATCTAAAATTGCAAATATTCTTTGTTTAGTTTCACTTGGTTTTATAATATCATCTAGTAAACCTATTTCTGCACATGCATATGGATTTGTAACTTCATCCATATATTTTTTAAGAATTTCTTCTTCCTTCTCTTTTAGGTTATCTCCACTTAGTACTTCCTCTCTATATTTAGACATTATTATAGTTTTAGGGGAAGTTAGTGAAATCTTTGCTGTTGGCCATGCTAATGCTACATCAAAAGAAGCCTCTTTACTTGCTAATGCTAAATAACCAGCTCCACATGCTTCTCCAATTATAAGTGAAACTTTTGGTACTGTTGCATCACTTAAAGCATATATTATTTTTGATACATTTTTAGCCAACCCCATTTTTTCTTCCTCTAAATTAATAACAATTCCCTTTGTATCTACAATACTAAGTATTGGAATGTTAAAGCTGTCACACAATCTTACAAAACTTGCTACTTTATTTGAAAGTTTTATATTTATCTCGCTTTTTTCATTATCATTATTTGCCATAACGCCAACTGTTAAGCCATTGATCTTTATTAAATAGGTATTGATGCTTTCATCAATATTTTTATTTAACTCTAAAATTGAATTTTCATCGCCAATTTCCCTTAATACTGCCTCTCCACTATAGTTCTCATTAATAGCACTTTGATTTAAATTTTCTTTAACTTCATTTAAATCCATAGATTCACAAGTCAAACATGGCATTTCTAGATTATTAGATGGTATATAGTTAAATATTTTTTTAGCTAACATTATTGCTTCCATTTCATCATCAACCACAAAATTAGCATTTCCATTTTTAACAGATGATGCTCCATCGCTGTACATAGAGCTATCTACATATCTTTCTTCTTTATTTATCAACTTATTGCTTGTACTTATACTAAGCTCCCCACTATTTTCTACCATGATAATAAAATCACTCATAGCGGCATTTAATGCTATTGTTCCATTACATGGTCCTGAAACAATAGAAATTTGAGGTATAACTCCACTGCTTTTAGCAGTTTTTCTTAAAACTGTTCCATAAGAGGCTAAAAGTTCAATTCCATCATCAATTTTTCCACCTATAGAATCAAATATCTTAATCATTGGTGCTCCCATTTTTACAGCAGCATCCATTATATTACATATTTTCTTGCTTGATTGTTTATTGAATGTTCCTCCATTTACAGTGTAGTCTTCGCTATAAATATATACCAGTCTTCCATTTATAGTTCCATGACCTGTTATAACTCCTGCACCATTTTTATCAATTAGAGTTCCTATTTCTATAAAAGAACCTTCATCTAAAATATTTAGAATTCTTTCTCGTGCAGTTAGTTTATTTAAGTTGTGTTGCATTTCAATTTTTTCTTCTCCACCACCTTGGTGGGTTTTACGTCTAATTTCATCAAAGACATCAAGTTTATCCATATTATTGCCTCCTGATTTTAGATTACTCTTTGTTATCTCGCCCTAATAATACCATAAAAAGCATCATTTGTACATAAATTTTGCAAGTTTTAATTCATTTTTCTGTGTATTGAAAAAATACAATTATAAAATTATAGATAATAATTCTTTCATTTTGATATTCTTTATATTTTATTTATATCCCTTAAAGCAATTAGTATAAAATAAATAAAACCACTACAAACATATGTTTGTAGTGGTTTTATTTATTTTATATTTATACTAGAATAATCCTTCTATTGTACCATCTTCTTTTATATCCATCTTAGCTGCTGCTGGAACTTTTGGAAGTCCTGGCATAGTCATTATTGCACCTGTTAATACAACAATAAATCCTGCACCATTAGAAACTCTTACTTCTTTTACAGAAACTTTAAATCCTCTTGGTCTTCCTAAAAGATTTGGATTATCTGATAATGAATTTTGTGTCTTAGCTACACATATAGGTAATTTGTCTAATCCTATTTTTTCAATTTCAGCTATTTGTTTCTTAGCCGCTGGTAATATTTCAATTCCATCTGCTCCATATATTTCTCTAACTATTGTCTCCATTTTTTCTTTTATAGTAAGCTTTTCATCATATAATACATGGAACTTACTTTCTTTTTCTTCAATAGTCTTCATTACTTTTTCAGCAAGTTCTATTCCGCCTTCTGCACCTTTTTCCCAAACTTCTGTTAAAGCAACTTCTACTCCTTTATTTTTACAGAATTCTTCTATATATTTAACTTCCTCTTCACTGTCACTTATAAATTTATTTATAGCTACCACTGCTGGCACACCAAATTTTTCAACATTTTCTATTTGTTTTTCAAGATTTTCTATGCCTTTTGCAAGAGCTTCTACATTTGGAATATTTAAACTATCCTTCTTAACTCCTCCGTGATGTTTAAGAGCACGAATAGTTGCCACTATTACTACTGCACTTGGTTTTAAATCTCCATATCTACATTTAATATCAAAGAACTTTTCTGCTCCTAAATCTGCACCAAATCCAGCTTCTGTTATAGTATAGTCACCTAATTTTAAAGCCATTTTTGTAGCTAAAATACTATTACATCCATGGGCTATGTTGGCAAATGGTCCTCCATGAACTATTGCTGGTGTATTATCTAAAGTTTGAACTAAATTAGGTTTAATTGCATCTTTCATAAGCATAGCCATGGCACCGTGTACATTCAAATCTTTGCAATAGATAGGTTGTCCTTCTGTACTATAACCTATAAGAATTCTTCCAAACCTCTCTTTTAAATCCATTAAATCCGTTGAAAGACAAAGTATTGCCATTATTTCAGAAGCAACAGTTATTGTAAATCCATCTTCTCTTGTAAATCCATTTGGAGTTCCACCAAGGCCCACTATTACTTGCCTTAGTGCTCTATCGTTCATATCTAAAACTCTTTTAAATATTATTCTTCTAGAATCTATTTTTAACTCATTTCCTTGGTGGATATGATTATCTATAGCTGCACTTAAAAGGTTATTTGCTGTTGTAATAGCATGCATATCACCAGTAAAATGAAGATTTATGTCTTCCATAGGAATTACTTGAGCATATCCACCTCCAGCAGCACCACCTTTTACTCCAAAAACAGGTCCTAATGAAGGTTCTCTTAGAGCTATTACTGCATTTTTCCCCATGCTGCAAAGTGCTTGTCCTAATCCTATAGTAACAGTAGATTTTCCTTCACCTGCTGGAGTAGGATTTATTGCTGTCACCAATATAAGTTTTCCATCTTCTTTATCTTTATTATCCTCTAATACTTTAAGAGAAATTTTCCCTTTATATTTTCCATATAATTCAATATCATCTTCAGTCAGTCCTACTTTTTCTGCAACTTTAAGTATAGGTAACATTTTTGCGTTTTGAGCTATTTCTATATCTGTTTTCATAACAATATCCTCCAATCTACATACATAAAATTTACCATATGATTATATTTTATGTACAATAATCCTATTTATTACCGAGATTTTTCATGAAGTTATCTGCATTAACTATATACCTTGAATGTGTACCTTCTCCGACTAAACCATTTTCATCATAAACTTTTGTTAAAAAAATTATCTTTTTTCCTTGAATATCTTTAACCACAGATTCACATTTTACTTTCATTCCAATTGGAGTAGCTTTAATATGCTTCACATTAATTTCTATTCCTACAGTTGTATATCCTGAGTCTAGATATAAATCAACAGCATTTTTAGAGGTATTTTCCATTAAACCTATCATAGCAGGAGTTGCATACACTTTAAGAGTGCCTGATCCGTGATTAATGGCTGTATCTTCCTCTGTTACAATTTTTTCAATAATTGCATTTAGCCCTATTTTTAACTTATTATCCATTTATCTACCCCCTAGAAGAAATTTGTTAATATAATTATATCATAACTTTGAAGTTAGTTATATAATTTTTATTAAAAAACACGTATATTTTTTCATTTTTCCACATTAATATACGCATTATATAATTTACCTGTAAAAAAACAAAAGAGTGTAAGAACTCATCATACACTCTTTTGTTTATACTATATTTCTTCTTTTTTCACATCTTTAATATTTGCTTTTTCTACTTGCAATTTAACTTCTTCTGAATTAAAGTCATCATTTGAAGATTCTTCTTCTTTTGGAGCTTCCTCCTTAATTATGTCAGTAGAAATCTCTCCTAGACCTTTTCCATCCATAATTGCGTTAAATTCTTCAGCAGTAAGTTTTTCTTTCTCAAGAAGTGCTTTAGCTACTTCATGAAGTTTATCTTCATTTTCACTTAGTATAGTTTCAGCTCTTTTATAAGCTTCATTTACTAGTGATCTTACTTCATCATCTATCATAGAAGCTATTTCTTCCGAGAAATCTCTTGAGTGACCAATATCTCTTCCTAAGAATACTTCACCTTGCTCTTTTCCAAAAGAAATAGGTCCTAGTTTTTCACTCATACCATACTCCATAACCATTTTTTTAGCTATAGAAGTAGTTCTATCTATATCATTTTTAGCTCCTGTACTAATTTCTTTAAGTATTAAAGCTTCTGCAACTCTTCCGCCTAAAAGTCCAACCATTTCGTCTTTAAGCTTAGAGCGTGAAGTATATGTTGTATCTTCATCTGGAAGATGTAATGTATATCCTCCAGCCATACCTCTAGGAATTATACTTATTTCATGAACTGCATAAGAATTTGGTAAATATTTAGATACTACAGCATGACCTGCTTCATGATATGCAGTTAATCTTTTATCTTTTTCACTTATAACTCTGGATTTCTTTTCTGGTCCTGCTATAACTCTTGTAATTGCCTCTTCTAGTGTATCCATAGTTATAATTTTCTTTTTACCTCTTACAGTTAATAATGCTGCTTCATTCATTAGGTTTTCAATATCTGCTCCAGTAAATCCTGGAGTTCTTTTTGCTAATATTCCTAAATCAACATCTGATGATAATGGTTTATTTCTTGAGTGAACTTTTAATATTTCTTCTCTTCCTTTAACATCAGGTGCTCCAACAACTATTTGTCTATCAAATCTTCCTGGTCTTAAAAGTGCAGGGTCTAAGATGTCTGGTCTATTGGTAGCTGCTACCATTATAATTCCTTCATTTACTCCGAAACCATCCATTTCAACAAGTAATTGGTTAAGAGTTTGTTCCCTTTCATCATGGCCTCCGCCAAGTCCTGCTCCTCTTTGTCTACCTACAGCATCAATTTCATCTATAAATATGATACATGGAGAATTTTTCTTTGCTTGTTCAAATAAGTCTCTTACTCTTGAAGCTCCTACTCCTACAAACATTTCAACGAAGTCAGAACCAGAAATACTAAAGAACGGTACTCCAGCTTCTCCAGCTACAGCTTTTGCAAGCAAAGTTTTACCTGTTCCTGGAGGTCCTACTAAAAGAACTCCTTTAGGTATTCTTGCGCCTACTTCTATATATTTTTTAGGGCTTTTTAAGAAATCAACAATTTCTTCTAATTCTTCTTTTTCCTCATCTTCACCAGCTACATCTTTAAATGTAACCTTCTTTTTATCTGGTGTAGCCATTTTCGCTCTGCTCTTACCAAAATTCATAACTCCACGGTTTCCACCGCCACCTCCACCGGATTGTTGCATAAACATTCCCCAAAAGGCTACAAGCATTATTATAATTAGGAATGTTGGGAGCATTTGAATCCAAAACGGAATACTTGTAGGTGGTGTAAAATCAACCACTGCAGTTTTGTTTGGATTTTCTTTTCTTAAATCTTTAAAATCATCCCTTGGTAAGGCTGTATGATATTGCGTACCATCATCTAATTCCCCTACTATTGTCACATTATCTTCTCCCATAGTAGCGGTTTTAACTTTATTTTCTTTCCAATATTTTTCAAATTTATCAGCACTAATCTTCGCTACATTTCCACTGCCGTCAAATAGCGTGAATGCAGCTACGATTACAAGAACTAAAACTAACAACCAGGCCGTTGCACTTGAAAATTTTTTCACTAAAGGCCCCCCTCTCTTTCTAGTTATGATTTTCTAAAATTCTAACATATGAAATATTATATCATAAAGAATGAATTATTGAATGGTTATTATGAATAATAACTCTCCACAATTATTCTACTTATTATACACACTTTCCTTTAAAATAGCTACATATGGCAAATTTCTATATTTTTCAGCATAATCTAACCCATATCCAACTAAGAAATAATCTGGAACATCAAATCCTAAGTATTTAACTTCTAGTTCTTCTTTTCTTCTATCTGGCTTATTTAATAAACATGCTATTTCCAAACTTTCAGGATTTCTAGCACCTAAATATTTCATTAAATACTTTAATGTAATTCCTGAGTCAATTATATCTTCAACTATTAATACATGTTTTCCTTCTACTTCGAAATCTAAGTCTTTTAGTATTTTAACTATACCTGAACTTTCTGATGAATTTCCGTAACTAGATACTGCCATAAAGTCCATCATACAAGGTACTTTTATTCCTTTTAAAAGATCTGACATAAATATTACTGAACCTTTTAATATACCTAACACTAATAAATCTTTTCCTTTATAGTCTTCATTTATTCTAGCTGCCAATTCATTTATTTTTTTTTTGATTTGTTCTTCAGTTAATAATACCTCTTTTAAATCATTATACATAAATTTCCTACCTTTCCATACATATCTGTAAAATTGTTTTTGTATTATTGTCAATTTTAAATTTATCACTTATTCTATAACCTACTATCCATCCAATTTCATTTCCAAAACAAATTAATGGAATAGTATCTCTTTCATGTCTAGGTATTTTAAAGTCAATAAATAAATCTTTTAATTTTTTGCTTCCCTTCATTCCAAGAGAAGTAAATCTATCTCCATCTTTTCTATACCTTAATATTATATTATCTTTAACTTTATCAAAGTCAAAGTATTTTACCATCTCAGAACTTTTTAAATTAATATCATTATTTCTAGAAAAAACTTTAGTTACAATTTTCACTTGTAACTTTTCACAATAAAAATCACCATCAACTGGTATTTTTTCATAAAAATCAATATTCTGGTTTTTTGTTTCTTTATATATATGTATATCCTTATAAACATTATCAACCATTAATCCATCAGGAAGCATAATAGTTTTTCCAGTGTTTTGATTATAAAGCTTAATTATGTCAATAATGTGACTGTTTTCGATATTACATAAATCACCTTTAATTTGAAAAATCGCCTTTCTTAATACTCTAGTGACAATTGCTTTATGCTCTTTAAAGGCACCTTTATATATTATAACTCTATCATCTTTTCTATAATAGTATTTTTTAAATATTTCATCAGATACCTCTTCAAGATACTCATTATCTTCTTTAATAATATTAGACATTCTATTTAAAGTGTGAATTATATCTTTATTGAAATTATTTTCCATATAAGGAATAAGTTCAAGCCTAATTTTATTTCTAGCATAAATATTTTCAAAATTAGTTTTATCTATTGCTGCTGGAAGATTATTTCTCTCACAATATTCCTCAATTTCTTTCCTAGTTATTTCAATAAGAGGTCTTATAAATATATCATCTCTAACTGGTCTAATTCCTATTAATCCTTCTATTCCTGCGCCTCTCATCATACGCATTAAAATAGTCTCTGCCTGATCATTTAAATTATGAGCTATAGCAATTTTATTGCAATTGTGTTTTTCCATAAGTTCTTGAAAAAATGCATATCTGGCTTCCCTACCAGCCAGTTCATGAGATACATTTTTCATTTTGGCAAGTTCATTTATATCAACTCTTTTAATAAAACAAGGAATTCCAAGCTTTTCACAATATTTTTTGCAGTTTTCTTCATCTTTATAAGCATCTTCCCCTCTTAAAAGATGATTTACATGAGCTGCATAAATAGTTATATTTAGTTTATTCCTTAAAGTATGTAAAATATGCAATAATGTTATAGAATCTGGTCCACCAGATAATGCAATTATTATTCTATCACCATTATCAACCATATTATTTTCGGCTATAGTTCTTAAAACTTTATCTTTCAACTTTCTATCACTTCCTAGAACACCATATTCATTAACTCATATTATCATATATTACCTTTTAATAAAAGAAAATATTAATAAATATTTCTAATTTGATAAATTTAACATTATTAAAAAATGAAGAAATGTAAAAACTATCCACTTTACAATTCTTCATTTTTATACTTTAACTATATAGGTTATATACCTTTGATACCAATACAGTCATATCATCTTTAACCTTATTTTTACTTATCTTTTTTGCCTCCTCTATTATTCCTTCTGCTAGGTCTCCTATATTCGAATCTTCATTTCTTATCATATAATCTAATATCCAATCTACTCTTCCTGAAGGTTCTACATCAAGCACACCATCACTTACCATTACCACTAAGTCACCATGAGATACAGATTTTTTGTGTCTTTCTATATCTGCTTTGTCAAGGACCCCTATTGGCAGACTCTTGGATTTTATTATATCAATAGTATCATCAGATTTTATAAAACTAGCAACGGCCCCTACTTTCATAAAATCTACTTCTCCTGTATATAAATCTATGCTGCTTAAATCCACTGTTGAGAACTTCTCTTCCTCGCAAAACTTTAAAGTCATAATTGAATTAACTGTATTTATAGCAGTAGTTTTACTGAACCCTGCATGGGTAAATTTTTCTATTAACTCTACTGCAGCTTCACTTTCTCGCCCAGCTTGCGGACCTGAACCCATGCCATCACTAATAAGCATCATGTAATTGCCATTAGCATATTTTCCAAAGCTAAAACTGTCACCATGAATATTAAATCCTTCTTTGCTTGCCTTAGCTACCTGAGTTACCACTTTAAATTTAGGTGCTTCCTCCAAAACAATGGTACATTTATTGGTTTCAGGATTTATATAACAAGCATCATCATTTATAATCATGTGTTTTCCAACTGCTTCATCAATTATAGGAAGAATTTGTTTACCATACATATCAATTGAACTATACTCCGATGAAGAAATTCTAATTATCATTCTTCCTTTTCTATCTTCTATACAAAATACATCATCATAATCTATATCATTTTTATCAAATAACTTTATTATATCCCTCTCTACTTCCCCATTTACTTTTATTTCTTCATTAAAGTCTCTTACCAGTTCTTCAACGGATTGAGCCATATTATTTATTTGACCTGCTAAAAGCTCTCTGCCTTCACTTAATCTAGTCCTCCACATCTCACTTATAATATGCTTATTCACAACATCTTCAACATTTCTTATCAGAGCTCCTTTTCTAAGACACTTCCTTTCTAATTCAAATGGAAACTTATTTATTTTTTTCTGCTCATTTTCTATAAGTTCAGCAAAAGCACTATAGGTCACATGATGTTCCCTAGCCCAGCATATGCAATTGGTATTACAATCAGTACATACTCTGCTTGCCAAATTTTCTACTAAAGCACTACTTTTGCTTTGAAGAGTAAGCTTATCGTTATCTACTAAGTTTGTTAATATTTTTGACATGTTTGCAAGTACATCTGAAAAATTATCTAACCTCCCTAAATACATATTTCTTATATTATTTATATAATTTCTATCTAAACTTTGCTTTTTCTTTTCAGAATTTATCTCCGCTGATATACGTTCATATATATTGTTAGGTATTAATAAAAATATACCTACTGAAAAAATTCCTTCTATTATAATAAAAGTATTTGCATTCACCATGTTAGAAGTTGACATATAAACCTTAATTATAGCAAAAGTTATTAAAAAGGATAATGAAACAAACACCCTTCCAGCCTCTTTAAAGGCCCCTGCTACAAGTCCACAGATTCCTAGTACAGTTACATATAATAATAAGTACTCATTACTCATTCCTATAATAGCCCCCATAGCTATTCCCGATGTAGCACCTATTGCACTTCCACTTATGTAACTAAAGATAATCACTACTGCCAGCGCCAATATATTGGTAATGGAAATATTAAATATTTTAATTCCCCAGGTTCCTGCTACAACCACTGAAAACAATAAAGACATGCAAATTATTTCTTCATTGCTAAACAAATGTTTTGTTTTTAATTCTTCAAAGCATAAATTACTTATATGAAGAATAAAATATATTGGGAAAATACAAAAAATATTTGTAAATGTTGAAATTAAAGCCATTGAGAAACTGTATTGATTTATCAAAATGCTATAGGAAAAAACTGATATAGTTACAGTAACAGCTAGTACACATTTTTTGAATTTGCTATCCACAGTATCTCCTATAATCATAGAAACAAAAGTTAATAATGGTACCAATACAAAATACATATTTATGTCTTTAATATAATTCCGCATAGTAATATATCCAAGAAGACTTCCAAATGCAGATATTAAAGATATCTTATTATCGTCTTTCATCAGTATAACTAATAAAAATGCAATCCCAAATGGCGCTGTATTATTTATAATCATTGTTCTGCTAATGAAAAAACATAAAAGAAATAATATTCCTGCTTTCATAATAAATTTTTTACTATTTTGTTCTTCTCTAATTTGTTTCTCCTTTGTATTTTTAATTCTTTTATATGGAATTATCTCTGCACCATATTGCATTTATAACCACCTACCCCTTAAATTTGTAAGTTAATTATAACAAAGGTCAATGGAAATAAATGTCATTTACTGGAATTGACTTTTAAAATATTTATGACATCAAAATGTATTTTTTTACCATTTGTAATAAATATTTTTCTTTGAAGCTGTTTACCATTTTATACCATAAATTGCTATTTTTAAAGTATTATCATATTTTTTTATCCACAAACTTTATATTTCTATTTTATAATATGTTGATAACTCTTATAGTTAAAGTTGTCGTTATGGATAACTTTATAATAAAATTTGAAAGAATTTTTATTATAATAAATGGAATATTTTTTACAATTGAGAATTGACAATGGACAATGGATAATTGTGGATACTTCTCTTCGTAAGAAAAGTTTTAAATTTATCATATTTTAAAGTGATAAAGCTACTTTTATATGGTTCCTCAATGGGAATTTAACTTATGCATGATTTTAATGTCCATAACAAAAATCTTTTCTGCCAATGAGAAATTAAAAATGAAGGATACTAATTATAGTTAAAACTCCGCTACTAAAGCCTTTGAAGTTTTTTGTTTTAAGAAGTTATTTTACCTAAAATAATTTTTACATTAATTATCAATTTTCTATTCTTCATCGATAAAGTTGCTAGTCAAAAAGATTATTTACTCTTTTAGGCATAAAAAAAAGCTTACAACTAAGTTGTAAGCCTTTATGGTAGCGGAAATAGGACTTGAACCTACGACACTTCGGGTATGAACCGAATGCTCTAGCCAGCTGAGCTATTCCGCC
>NZ_JACSQB010000105.1 GCF_014836835.1 Clostridium faecium
GAGCAAAAATATAATTGTAAGATTTATAAAATAATTTTAATATAAAATTTCATTAAAATATAAATAGCTATTTTAAATAATTTATAATAAAGACTTTTAAATTCAGACTAAGGGAGTGTTTAAAATTAAAATTAATTCTTTTTTCAGTATAATCATCTCTAAATTTATAATTAAAATTTCAAAGCTGCTTTTTAAAGGTGGATCAAACTTTCCTGGGAAAGTAGCATTAAAACTTGATAAAGGTATATTAAAAACTGTAGCTAAAGATTATAATGTTATTTTAATCAGTGGTACCAATGGTAAAACTACTACTACTAGCATGATTTATAACATTTTAAAAGCTAACAATGTTGATGTTATAACAAATAATACTGGTGCAAATATGGTAACTGGAATTACTTCTTGTTTTGTTAACAACTATAAATTTACAAAATCTAATAAGAATACATATGCAGTAATTGAAGTAGATGAAGCTTATTTACCTATAATTACAGAAGATATAAAGCCTAGAATAATTACAGTTACAAATTTATTTAGAGATCAGTTAGACAGATATGGAGAAATTCATACCACTTTTTCAAAAATACTTAGTGGAATTGAAAAAACTCCTCAAACAACATTGGTACTAAATGGTGATGAATCTTTATTTGGAAAATTGGATATTAATAATCCAAAAGTTTATTATGGCTTTAACGTTGCCATTCGAGAAGATGCCACTATAGATATGAATTCAGACAATAAATTCTGTAAATACTGCAAATCACAATACAAATATAATTTTATTACTTACAATCATTTAGGAAGTTATTATTGTACTGATTGTGGTTATAAGAGACCAGAGCTTAAATATGGAGTTAATGAAATATTAGAGTTAACACCAAAAGGTTCTTCTGTTTTATTTAATGATAGGGTATTTAATATAAATCAAGCTGGAGAATATAATATTTACAATGCCCTTTGTGCTTATGCTGTTTGTAAAGAATTAAATATTAGTGATGATGTTATCTCTTCTACTTTGCAAAACCAGGAAAGCAGCTTTGGCAGGCAAGAAACAATAAAAATTGGTAATAAAGAAGTAAAAATCATCCTTGTTAAAAATCCTGCTGGTTATGATCAAGCAGTTAATACAATAATGCTTGATAAGAAAAAAATAAATCTTGCTATACTTTTAAACGACAGATATGCTGATGGAAGAGATGTGTCTTGGATTTGGGATGTTAACTTTGAAAAGCTTAATGAACTTGAAATTGAAAAGATAATAGTTTCAGGCACAAGACTTTATGATATGGCAGTTAGACTTAAGGTAGCAGGATTTTCAAAAGATAAGTTTTTATTATGTGAAGATGATGAAAGCCTAATAAATGGATTAATATCTCTAGAAGATAATACAACATACATTTTAGCCACTTATACAGCTATGCTAAATGTTAGAAAACTTCTTCACAGCAAAGGTTATATTGAAAAAATATGGTAAGGCAAGGTGATTTTATGGAATTAAATATATGTCATTTATATCCTGATTTATTAAATGTTTATGGAGATGTAGGTAATATACTTATTTTAAAACATAGGGCAGAAAAAAGAGGTATAAAAATAAACATCACTAATATAACTATCAACGACAAGTTTGATGGTGACAATTATGATATAGTTTTTTTTGGCGGTGGTCAAGATTATGAGCAATCCATAGTATCTAATGATCTTATAAAAGTGAAAAAAGAAGATATAAAAAAATACATAGAAAAAGGTAAAGTCTTTTTAAGTATTTGTGGAGGATACCAGCTTCTTGGAAACTATTATACTACTCCTGATGGAGTTAAATTAGAAGGATTAGGAATACTTGATATCTATACTGAAGCAGGTGATACTCGATTTATAGGCAACACAGTAATATATAATGAAAAATTTAATGAAACCTATGTTGGTTTTGAAAATCATTCTGGGAAAACTTACATAGGAAATTTAACTCCTTTAGGTATTGTAAAAGCTGGTAATGGTAATAATGGAGAGGATAAAACAGAAGGTTGTATTTATAAAAATACTTTTTGCACATATTTTCACGGAAGTTTATTATCCAAAAATCCAGAACTTGCAGATAGGTTACTATCTATAGCTTTAAATTACAAATATCCTGACTGTGAAGTTGCCTTGAGCACCTTAGATGATACTTTAGAGTTAAAGGCAAAAGAATTTATCATAAATAGAGAAACTAAAAGTCGTGATTAATATCACGACTTTTAAATCTCAATTATAAATATTGTACAAATTCTAATTTCTCTCCATTTGGCCCCTTAAAAAATGCAATTAATTTTTTATCGCAAACTCTTGGAGACTCACTTATTATCTCTACATTATTCTCTTTTAATTTTTCTATTTCATCCTCTAAATTTTCAACAGTAAAAGCAATATGTTCCACTACTCCTATATTAAAACTACTTTCTACTTTTTTCCTTTGTACAAGTTCTATTACTCCATTTCCACTTTTTATAAAACAAAGATGTACATTTTCATCTTCATACTCATGGTCTATTATGCCATCTAAAATTTCTGAATAAAATTTTTTAGAAGCCTCCATATCTTTAACCGTCACCCCTACATGATTCATAGTTATCATAATATTATCTCCTTTCCATAATTCTGCATATATATTGGAAATTTTAAATTAAAGCTTCAAAATTTAGTTATTTTTCATTAAATATTTCAATTAACAATTTAAGAATATATTTTTAAATAATTGTTTATATACAAAAATGTAGCCTATTGGCTACATTTTCTTCTCTAATTGCATTGCTAGGTTAAAAAATTTAATTGATTCTGATATTTCACCTAGCTTATGATACATTTCACCCATTTCTAAATATCTCTTATATATTTTACACTTTGAGCCATATTTAACCAAAGCGTCTAAAGACAGGTTCATATATGTTTCTGATGAAGAATAATTATTTTGCATTTGAAGTATAACAGCTTTATAGTAATAAGCACTTTCAATAAATTTGGTGCTGTCTAAATTTATTGCATAGTTTAAAACTTCATCAATTATTTTTTGCGCTAACTCTAAAATTTCATTTTCTAGTAAAGTTTGTACCACTATAATTAGAAAAGAGCATAACTGCTCTGTATCTTCCTTTGGATATTGCTCTATAGCTTCATTTATATAAATTTCAGCAGTACTTCTTTTATTATTTTTAAACATGGTTAGAGCAAAATTCTGAAAACACATAGCTCTTCTTCTAGCATCATCTCTGTAATAATGAAGAGTTTTTGCTTCATACTCTTTAAATTTTTCTTGGTCATTAGTATAAAGGGCGAGAATAGCAAATATATGATAAATGTCCCCTTTTAATATATCGGTTTCACTATAATCAACTATTTCTGCTAATTCATCCCGTCTTTCTTTAGCAGTTTCAAAGTCCTCTATAGTTATAAGAGCTGCACATTCATTATAAGTTGCTCTTATAAGCTGAGATTTATCTTCTACTTCTAGTTCTTTTAATCTTTTTCTTACACTACTATAATAGCTTATAGCTTGAGAATGTTCTCCATTATATGAAAGATATACCGCAATATCCATATAATATTTTAACTGAAATAATTCATCATTTGACTTTTGACATAAATCATAATACCTTGGTATTATAACTCTCAAATCATCAAAATTATTTTTTGATAGGTGATATGAAAATAGCAAATGTAATATTTCACATGCTAAATCATAATAATGATATGTTTCAGCATATTCAAGATTATATAATGCATTTTCTACATAATTATCACTATATGAGTCATTTTTTTTATAACTTTTAAATGTCTTTATATTTTCTAAAATTTGATCTTTTACATCATGCATTAAATAGTCTAAATCCAATTCTAATTTTTCACTTATATACTCTAAAATCCATGGTTCCGCAGTTACTTTATTATTTTCAATACAACTCATTTTAGATACAGAAATTTTTTCCTCACAAATATCTCTTAAAGTTAGACCTTTATATATTCTGGCTCTTTTTATTTTTTCGCCTGTTGACAATATCTCCACTTTTATCCCCCACTTAACATTACTACTTGTCTAAAATCTTTAATTCCCTTAATACCTTTATTCCTTCATTTAAATATTTAGCTGCTTCATTATCCCTGCCATTATCAATATAAAATTTACCAAGCATTATAGATATTTCAGCGCTTTCCTTAAGGAAGTTTACCTTTTTAACATAATTAAGTGTTTGTATTAATGTATTTTCTGCTTCTTCTAATTTTCCTTCTAATAGTTCAACTCGATATTTAAGTAGATAATAATCACAAAGTGACTTTTCTTCCCCTTTTTCTATATGTTGCAATATTTCATTTAATGTTTCTTTCGCTTTTGTTTCATCTTTTAACTTAATATAGTTCTCACATATATTACATAAGGTTTCAATGATTTTAGAATCATTTGTTCTTTCTCTAATCTCTTTCGCTTTATAAAGATGTATAAAAGATTGTTCTACATTTTCAAAATCTGAAAATAATTTTCCTAAATCATTTTCAATTTCTGATACATAGAAACTATTATTCATCTCTTTATATATTCTTAATGTTTTTTCAGAATACTTTATAGCATTACCTATATCACCTTTTTCACAATATTCCTTAGCTAATGCCAATAAACTTTCTGCATATATTTTCTTATTATCAATATTTCTAAATTTTTCTTGAGCCATAAAAGAATATTCTATGGATTTATCCAAAATTCCTAATTTAAAATAAGTGCATCCTATGTAATAATAAATTTGTCCGATTAAAAAATCGTCTCCTAAATTACTGTCTTCAAAAACTTTTTCCGCCTGTTGAAAATAGCTATAAGCAGAATGATATGCTTTAAGCTTTAAAGTTATTTTTCCCAATAGTAAAAAAGTATTAATAACTTCTTCATTAGAATTATTTTTTATAAATATACTATTTGCTGACAAAAAACTTTGTTGAGCATTTCCATATTCTTTTCTCTTACTATAGATTAAGCCCTTTAAATAAAGATCCTTTGCCTTTCTCATATCTAAGTTGTATTTTTGCGCATAATAAAGAGAGTCGTCTATATTTTTTTCAGCCTCTTCTAATTCATCACTTAATATCTTAGACTCTGCAATATTCTCATGATAGATACAAATTTTTTCAGCTTGAGTCTCTTCAGTTTCCATTAAGTATTCTACTGTAACATTCAATGCAAAGGCTAAATACTCTAATAAATCCATACTTGGATTAGACTTCCCAGACTCAACTAAACTAATTTGTCCTGCGGTTATTCTATCACCAGCTAAATTTTTTAAGGTTAAATTTAACTCTTTTCTTCTTAATTTTATCTTTTCGCCTAAAGATAGTATTTTCATAATCACGCATCCTTTACAAGTAATTTATTATTAGCTACTATAGTTTTACTAGATAAAAAATGAAATTTTATAAATTTTCTTATTTTATTATAACATAATTTTTAATAAAATAACAAAAATTATGGAATTTTTAAAGTAGAATAACAATTATATCTAAATTCTCGTAAATTTTGGTTTTTTATTTAATTAATTGTATAATTTTTTTAATTTTATTATACACCTAATATTTCTTCTTTTATTTATAAAATCTATTTATAACAATTAATTTTTATTATAATAAATTTACATTTTTAAATATACTCAAAAAAATAACTAGTCAGTATGCTGATATTTTGTATCACAATGAATTCATTTGAAACAAAATTTTTCAGCATGCTGACTAGATAAATTCTTTAGTTAACTCTCTATTAACGTATCATAGACATTACATTTTCATATACATCTCCAGCCATATGTTGTATCATTCGGCCAGATTTTTTAATTTTTCTCTTAGTTTTTTTATCCATCATTGGCATCATCATTTGCATGGTAACGCCAGCAACAGCACCTGCAAGAAATATTTTACCCATAGTTTTCATTATAAACGCACATCCTTTCTTTAAGTTTATACTACTATGGTGTGCAATTTTTATAAATTAATTCTATTGTATTAAAATTAATTTAATTTTAATCATTTATATACTTTAAAAAGTAATAATTACAGTAGTTCCTATATTTTCTTCACTTTTTACTTCTATGTCTGCAGAATGTAAATTTAATATGCTCTTTGTTATAGAAAGTCCTACTCCGCTTCCTTCTGTTTCCTGTCTGCTCTTATCACTTCTATAAAGTCTCTCAAAAATAAATGGCAAATCTTCTTCTTTTATTCCTATTCCATTATCACTTATTTCTACTATGATATTTGTTTTACTCTTTTTCAAAATTATTTCTATTTTTCACTTTTTCTTAGAAAATTTTATAGAATTAGATAAAATATTTATAAGTGCCTGTTTTAGGCTGCTTTCATTCCCTAATATGTAATCATTATTTTCTATAAAACTTTTAAAAGTTAAATTTACATCTTTCTTTCAACTGTATATTTTAAACTCTTCATATATTGTATATATAAATTGATTTACTGGTATTGCTTTAAAATTAAGCTTTTTGCTATCATCTTCAAAGTTTTTTAGCACTTTTAAATTATTTACTAAGCTTGCAAATCTTATGACTTCATCATTTAAACTCTCTAATCTTTCAATAGTTATTGGAAAAACTCCATCAATCATTGCTTCTAAATTGTTTTGAAGTACATTTAAAGTGGTTCTAAGTTCATGAGAAATATCTGAATTTAACATTGTATCCTGAAGCTTTTAAATATGCTTTTATTACTTCTGATACTGATTTTTCATCCTCTATTACTAAAATATTCTTCATAACTAACACCTCTATATACTTTGAAAGATCTTAATCATTAAAATTTTTTCACTTCTGTAAACTGTATATAAATATATGAAATATAAAAAATTTTTACATAACTTTTTTATATGATTTAATAACAATGAAATAAAATGCTATAAGCTTAATGAAGTTTAATAAAATGATCATAATAGTTCTTGGTCTTATCATTGCAAATAAAAATTTTACAGTTGTAGGATTAAACTTAGCAGATTTTTTATTGTAAGAGAAAACATAGATTTAGCTATAGAAGATAGTCAATTTGCCAAAATAAAAAATGGAGTACAAGTAATTAATAGATTCTCTAATTATATTACACCCCAGGATAACCTTAAAGATTTTTGCACTTTTCCAGGGGTGTTTTAATTTTAAATAAATTATAAATTTTTTACATTATTAATTGTTATTTCAAACTACTAGTTTATATTTAAATTCTAGCTATTTTTCTTTAACTAATTTAAATATCAATGTATTTTTTATATCTTCATCTAAATTTTTTATATAAGATAATAATTCATCATCACTTTTTAAGGAGTTAATCTTTGATAAAGCATCTTGTAAGCTTGTCTTTTTTGGTACTGTAGAATCTTTCTCTAAACATATGACTTTATCGTAGTTTTTATCTTTTATTATAGAAATCATCTTTTCTTTAACTATGTGATTCTTAACTAATATTGTCTTATTTGATAATAAATATTTATCAACTGCATCTGTCAAAGTTACTCCTATTGCAGCTTTGGCATAGCTATCTGTTATTTCATTATATATATCTCCACTATGTCCATCTGTCTTTACAAAGATAATTTCCATATTATCTTTATGTATATAATTGTTAATTTTGTCATAATATCCCTTAGATGAGTTATCTTTTCTAGCCCAAGTTCCTATAGCATGATGATATATTCCTTCATAATCATGAAATATTACTAGTTTTCTTTCTCCCAAGGATTTTACATATTCTACTGCCTTTACTGCTCCCATAAGCTCTCCAGCTATTTGTCTTAGCTGCTTTTGAGAATTATCTTCTGCTTCACCATTTTCCATATATTCTATTACATCATCTCTCACTGCAACTATGGCATAAGAAAACTTTTCACTTTGCAGATTATAACTTCCATCCACATATACATGAATACAATCTATAGGATAACTGTCAATGCCTTTTTTTAATAATCTCTTATCTTCACTTAAATATTCTTCAGCCTCAGTAATAGCTTCAAAACTTTTATACTGAGCTCCTTTTACACCTTTAACTAGTGCTAAACATTCTGCCCAAGTACTAACCATAGTATTTCTTACTTCTTTATTATTTTTAAAATCAAATCCATATTTGATTGCATAAACTTTTTTAGCCATACTACTCTCCTTTATTTAGAAAAAAAATTAATTCCCTTCTTTACTGATAAAGACAATATGTCAATTATATTTTTAATATTTTTAGTTCCAAATCTATCTGAAAACAAATTTATTCCTTGTTTAATCATTAATATTATATCTTCATTTCCTTCATAATTATCCATAATAATTTCTGTAGGTATATCACATAACAATTTTTCAAACACAAAAAATACCACTGCCAAATCATCAATTTTTCCTATAAGAGGAATGAAATCTGGCACTATATCTATAGGGGAAAACAGATATCCTAAGGCTATTCCTAAATACCTTTTGGTTTCTTTAGTAACCCTCTCATCTTTAAAGATTCTAATAAGTAATGCTATCATATCTGGAAGCAATAATACATATTGTGAGTATTCTCTATACTTAACAGGAACTGTATTTACTAATGAATTTCTCACCTTAGAATAATTAGTTGAGTTTTTATTGGTAGCTTTTGTTAACACTATAGCATTTTCTTTTGATACTGTGAAATTAGGTTCCTCCCTTTGAACTTCTTCTGATTTTTCTTCTATTAGTTCATAATTCTTTTCTTTTGGCTTATCTTTTTCTAAATCCACATTCAAATCATAAAGTTTTACTTCAATTCCAAATGGGATAACAGATACTTGTTTTAATTTAAAGTTAACTATAGGGATAATTTCACAAAGTTTATAAAAGTTTATACATAGTGTATTAGATTCTACTATTATCCCTATGTTCTCAAACTTCTTTAAGGCTGCCTTTAAAATAAAGTTTTTCACCTTGTTAAATACTTTTATTTTCTTAATATTTACTGATTGAAGTACTATGTAAAGTTTATTATCTTCTACATTTTTAATCAATAATTTTCCATTAAAAGGTATGTTTATCCCATAATTGTAACTTCCCTGAATGCATACGTACTCATCTATTAATAGCTTATCTATCTTTAATTGTGGTAATTTAACATAATTTTTTAATACATCATTTATAATACTTAATAAATCTTTTTCTGTTAAAATTACTTTCAATTCTGATATATTCAATTTATACTCCTCCTACATATATTAAATTTAATTTCTTTAATTATAAATCCCATCTTCTTTATTTATTTTAGTATTCTTCATTCCATTGAGAATAAACTATAAAAACTTAAATTATATCCCTAAAACTAAGTATACATGTAAAGTTAATTTTTGCAATTAACTTTTTAACTAAAAAAGCCATCTAATTCTGCTTAGACAGCTTCTATTATTTTTAAAATTGTCATTTTTTCAAATTGAAATGTTTAATTGTAAGATAAGTAATTATAATTCCTGATATTAATCCTGAAATGTGAGCTACATTATCTATATTAGGTATTAAAAATCCAATAATTATATTAATTACCGCCACTTCTGTTACACTTTTAAGCAAAGCCTTCCCCATAATTTTTCTATTAAGAAAAGCAATTACTAATAGTGCTCCAAGTAATCCAAAAATAGCACCAGATGCTCCTACAGAAATAGATACTCTATGCATAGACCTAGTAGATAAATAGCTTCCATAAGATGCAAATATAGCAGATAAAATATATATAACTAAAAGTTTTCCTTTACTTAAAATTTTTTCTAATATAGAGCCTAAAGAATTAAGTGCATACATATTTAAAGCTAAATGTATTATTGAACTATGTAAAAATGTACATGTAAATAATCTATAATACTGCCCTTCTTCTACTAAGATATTAACCATAGCACCTAACATAACTAAAGCCCTATTGTCTATCTCTATTATGCTGCTTTTATAATAATAAGAAGATACAAAAGCAGTAATTAAGTAAATTAATATGTTAATTGCTATAAGCATATATGTTAATGTTGGACCTGTGTTAATTGTATTAATTAATTTTTTTCCTTTCGAATTCAAATTTATCACTCCAAAAGTTTAAGTTATATTAATGATTTAACAGTCAAATTTTTATGTTTTAATAAATCAATTTCATAAAATTTTATAGGCAGTTTTGTTTTATAATCATAGAGTACTCTAATAACTGGTCTGTCTGGAAAATTTTCATTTTGTCTTATAACATATCCCTCTACCTCATTAGAAAGTTTTACACAACAACCTAATGGATAAATAGAAAACACTTTTCTAAATAAGTTTACAATTTTTTTATCAAAGTTGCTTCCTGCTCCAGCCAGTATGAGTTCATAAGCTTCATTAGGTAAAAATTTATTTCTATAACTTCTATCGTTACTTACTGCATCATAGACATCACAAACACATACTATTTTAGCATATTTTGATATTTGCTTATCTTTAAGTCCATAAGGGTATCCTTTTCCATCTATTTTTTCATGATGTTGTTCTATAACTTTAATAGAAGACAATGAAATATCAAAACTTTTCTTTAAAATTTCTCTACCATATATAGGATGTTTTTTCATTTCTTCAAATTCTTCAAAATTTAATGGACCCTTTTTATCAATTATAGATGGAGAAATTTTTATTTTACCAATATCATGTAATATCCCACCAATAGCAAGATCTTTTAACTCTTGATTTTTAAGTCCATAAGATATTCCCATAAAAGTTGACATTATTCCTGTATCCACACTATGAAGTAATGTATAGTTATTATGAGTTTTTATATCTAATAAACTTTTATTTACGTCACCGACTTCTAAAATATACTCAATTAACTCATTTACTCTCGCTAAACAATTTTTTGTATTATTTTTATTTATTACTCCTATATTTTTAATTACCTCATTTAAGCACTTCATAGTATCCTGCTTTAACACATTAAGTTTAGGGTCATCAACTTCTACGTCTTCTAATCTGTCATCCTTAATGTAAATGTAGTAAGCACCTAACTGTGCCAATTTACTTATATATTGAGATGTTAATTTCACTCCTGCTCTCAATAAAATTCTGCCATCATTATCAAAAACTGTTTTTCCTAGAACTTCATTTTCTTTTACATTTCCAATAAAATCTAAACGCATATTTCCCCCCACTTGTTTAAAATTTACTAAAAATAACTACTTTAAACCATATTACCATTATCGTATTATTTTTGAATAAATTTACAAGCATTTAACAATTGGCAGTATTCTTAGTTTAGATATTCACTTTTTTTATCTTTAATGTCTTCTAAAACCTTCTCCATATTTTTCTTTATAAGATTGCAAACTATATTTAGTTTTTCTTTAATAACATTATGTTCTTCATCATATTGAAATTTCACTATCCATGTAGGATTGTACTCATCATCATATGCTTCAATTTGAAAACCTTCATTTTCAAAAGATTCTTCATCAAATAAATCATATATAGCAGTATATTGCCACTCTTCTACATCATTTTTTGTATCAAAATATAAATTGATTAAATCACCATCATAAAATAATTTTGTCACATATTCTGCTCCATCACCTACTTCGTAACTTCCTAATTCCCTAACTAAATAATTAGTACCTTTTTCTCTTTCCATAAGTACTAATGATGAAAAGTTCATATCTATCTTCCTTTCTGTCTATAAATATTGTTTTGTTTTTATAATACTCTAAAAAAAGAATGTGGAAAGCAGCGGAGTACTATCCACATTCTCATTTCTTGTTTTTTACACAATCACTACATATTCCTTTATTTATATTAATACAACTATCAATTAAAATAACTCCTGTTTTAAGCTTTACATATTCCTCAAACTTAGGCATAGGACAATCAAATTCAATGATTTTATGGCATACACTGCACTCTATTTTATGTTTATGCCCCTTATCTTTAAATCTGTAGTTATATTTATCATCATCAATATTAAATTTCTCTAAAATTTTTTTATCTACTAAAGTCTCTAAGGTTCTATAAACTGTAGATAAGTCTACAATTATTTTGTTTTCATTAAGTTTATCCCATATTTCTCCAGCAGTTAATGCTTCATCACTTTTACTTAAAATAGTTAAAATGCCTGTACGCGCTCTTGTAACCTTTAATTGTTTTTCTTTAAGATATTGATTAATTTCCAATGATATCACCCTAATATAATTAAGCATCTTTAAGATACTTTTATTACATAATAGTATACAATAGTAAATTATTTTCCTCAAGGTTAAATAGCAATTATTTATAAACTGTATTTTAAAAATTATTATATAGAAAAAGCCATGAAAATTTCATAGCTTTTTCAAAATTAAAACCACAGTTTATAAATACTAGTTTGCTCTATTTCATCTCTTTTAATACTTCTAATAGAAAATTATACATTCTCTCTGTTGAAGAAATACTAAGGTGCTCATCTGGAGTATGAACATCATATATGTTAGGTCCAAAGGATATTTGATCTATTTTACCATCAAATTTATCACTTAACAGCCCACATTCAAGTCCTGCATGTATTGCAGAAACTTTTGCTTCTCTTCCAAACATATTTTTATACACTCTTTCAAATACATCTCTTATCTCTGATTGTGGATTATATTGCCATTCTGGGTAATCTGATTGAAATTCAATTGATGCTCCAAAAATATCTGTTAAAACAATCATTTCATGGCATATTGCTTTCTTTAAAGATTTTACAGAACTTCTTACTGCACTTTCTAATACAACTTCATTATTTACTGTTGTAACAACACCTAAGTTTGTTGAGCTTTGAACTAAATCTTTTATAGCCATGCTCATTGTTTGAACTCCATTAGGCATTAAAAATAACATTTTTAATACTCTTAAAGTAGATTCATTATCAAATGTTTTCTTCAAAGTACCATCATGCCTTTTAAAATTTAGTTCTAAATCATCTTCTATACCTTGTAATTCATTTTTGAATATTTCATTCCATTCTTTAACTTTTTCTTCAACTTTATCAACTTCTTCTTCATTAATAAATATTAAAGCATCAGCCTCTCTAGGTATTGCATTCATTTTAGCACCACCGCTGATAGAAGCCAATTTAAAGTCTACCACGGAATTTAAATCCATTAAAAAACGTCCCATTAATTTATTGGAGTTTCCTCTTTCTTTATTAATTTCCATTCCTGAATGTCCACCTTTTAGGCCTCTTATAGATATATTTAATCCTATAGTTTCTTCTTCTATGTCTTCATAAGCTACTGGTACATTCACACTTACTCTTACTCCACCAGAACAACTTACAAGAAAAGTTCCTTCTTCTTCTGAATCTATATTTATCAATGTTCTTCCTTTTAAGTGTGATGGATCTAAATTCATTGCTCCACCCATGCCAGTTTCCTCTTCTGTAGTTACAAGTAGTTCTATTGGTGGATGTGGTATAGTTTTGGAATCCAATATTGAAAGTCCAAAAGCTACTGCAATGCCATTATCTGCTCCTAAAGTAGTACCATCTGCTTTTAAATTGTCCCCATCTACTATAAATGCTATAGGATCCTTTTCAAAATCATGAGTTTTAGATATGTTCTTTTCACAAACCATATCCATGTGTCCTTGTAGTATTATTGTCTTAGCATTCTCATATCCTTTAGTACCTGGTTTTTTGATTATTACATTCAATGCCTCATCTTGAATTACTTCTAAGTTTCTTTCTTTTGCAAAATTCACTAGCCAGTCGCTTATAGCTTTTTCATTTCCTGAACCTCTAGGTATTTCGTTCATAGCTTTAAAATATTTAAAAGCTTCATATGAATTAAGGTGTTTTAATTTGTTAATCATTCACATTCATCCTTTCTTAGAAAACATCATTTTTAGGCAATAAATAATTACATTTTAGCTAAATTCAAATTAGAAGAAAATAATTTTTAAAATAGTTTCTATAAATTCCTCCTAAAAGATTTTACTTTATAAAGGTTAACTAAAGTATATCACTAAATCTCCTCATATTATAATGCTAAATATTAACACTACTTATACTTTAATATCCTTACTTCCAAAATTAATCTATATATTTATGTAATTACCTAATTGATTATTTGAATTTTTATCTTGTATAATTGAGAATTGACTATTGACAATGGACAATTATTTCTAATTCTTTATAAAAGTGATATATCACTTTTATATTAAAATTTTAGTCTATAAAATTAAATATTAACTTTTTTAAGTTTTAACTAAAAAACATCATCTTTAATCCAAATAAAATTAATATTATTCCCCCTATATAATCTGCATATCTGCTAACTAATTCTATTTTGCTTAAATTTTTAGAAATTATAAATGCTATTATACACATGATTAATGTGACTAATCCTATTCTTAACGTATAAATAAGCAATTTAATAACTTCCATTCCACCTAAGGTTGCAAAACCTACAATCATTGAATCTATGCTTACAGATATACCTAGCAGAAAATATATTTTTATATTTAACAAGGGACATTGGCCCTTACTTTCCATTCCTTCTTTTATCATCATTACTCCTACTATAGATATTATCATGCCTCCTATAATGGAAGGCACTGATGCAATATTTTCCGAAAAAATTTTTCCAGAAAACCCGCCTAAAAAAGCTAATAAAAACTGAAAAAAGCCAAATGAAAGGGAAAAATATATTTTATTTTTTATTGTAACTTTCTCATTTAAGCCTATACATAATGCTACAGCGCAAGCATCTAAAGATACCGCTATTGCAATCCACATGATTTCAGCAATGCTCATTTTTGCCTCCAAAACAATATTGATAAAAGACTGTATACTTATATATATTTACCATAATACTAATATTATGATTTATTGTTATCTTATTGTCAATAATTCAATAACAGTATATAATTTTCTTATGATTCTAGAAAAATGAGGTGATAACTTGATTTCAATTTATAAAAGCACTATTGAGGGAGGATTAGAAAATATTGACTCCATTGAAAATGGTAGTTGGATTAATATGGTTTCCCCTTCAGAAGAAGAATCATTATTAGTATCCCAAAAGCTTAATATTCCCTTAGATTTTATAAAATCAGCTTTAGATGAAGAAGAAGGTTCTCGTATTGAAATAAAAGATAACTGTACTTTGGTAATTGTAGATATACCTTTTACAGATATAGATGACAATTCATTAACTTATGACACATATCCATTAGCTATAATTCATACTGAAAACAATATAATTACTGTATGCCTTAAAAATAGTAAAATAATTTCTGATTTTATAAAAGGTAAAATCCCATCTTTTTATTCTTTTAAACGTTCTAGATTTATGCTTCAAATATTGTTTAGAATTGCAAATTATTTTTTATTGTATTTAAGACAAATAAATAAAAAAAGCATATTAGTTGAAAAAAGTCTCTATAGATCTATGAGAAATAGAGAATTAATCCAATTATTAGCTCTTCAAAAATCCTTAGTTTATTTTTCAACTTCATTGAAATCTAATGAAATTACACTAGAAAAATTATTGAAATTAGAGATGGTTCAAAAATATGAAGAAGATAAGGATGTTTTAGAAGATGTAATTATAGAAACTAGACAGGCAATTGAGATGTGTAATATTTATAGTGATGTTTTAAGCGGCACTATGGATGCTTTTGCTTCTATAATTTCTAATAATCAAAATATGGTTATGAAATATTTGACTTCAGTCACTATAGTATTATCTATTCCAACATTAATTTCTGGGATGTTTGGAATGAATGTTGGCGGAGTTCCATTTAGCGAAAATAGTAGTGGTTTTCTAATGGTAGGAGTAATTATTGCTGCTATCACAATAGTGGTAGCTATAATATTAAATAAAAAAGATATGTTTTAAAGCTTTACCTTTATAGGTGGGCTTTTTTTGTTATTAATTTTAAAATTTACATAAACATAAAAATTATTCTTATATTTTTTAGAAATAATATCACCAAATTCCATATTATCCATATACTAATTTTAGAAATACTAATAAAGAGGTTAAATATGTATTATCGAAATATGTATACCGAGAGCAATATGAGTGATATGAATAAAATGGAAAACATTAATAATATAAATAGCATGAATAATGGTGGGAATATGATTACTTATATTAGATTTCTTCATGGATCCCCTAATGCTCCTGCTATAGATGTGTATATAAATGATAAACTTTTAGTAAAAAACTTTAATTATAGAGAATTCACTGATTATGTAAAACTAACCTCTGGAACATATAATATAAAAATTTATAGATCCGATAATGGTAAAAACTTATTATACAACAATAATTTTAATGTTCCTGGAAATAAAATTTTTACTGCAGCAGTCATTGGTGATTTCCCTGAAAACTTTGAATTATATCCTATAGAAGAAAGATATGCTGGAGTAAATAATATAAATAAAGCAAAAGTTAGATTTGTCAATTTAATGCCAAATAGTACACCAGTAGATTTTGTTATTCCTGTTGGAAATATATTATTTGGCAATGTAATGTATAAAGATGTTAAAGATTATATAGAAATGTCACCTGGAAACTACACTTTTGAAATCACATATCCAAATAGTACTACAAATATATTATATATACCAAATATAAGGCTTCGTGGTGATAGATTCTATACCATTTATGCTATAGGATTAGTAGGTGATCAGCCTACTCCTCAAGTATTAATACCGCTAGATGGTCTTACATATTTAAAGCATTAATTTTAAATATGTAATTTATTTAAATGAATTTTGCAAGTATCTTTCAAACTGCAAATTGCAGTTTGGATGTTTCCCCCATAAAACTTATTTATAATTAAATTGGCTAGCAAAAATTGCTAGCCATTTTTCATTAATTAATTATAACCTTTAAAAGGAGCCAATTGAAAACTTCTTACTAAAAAAATATTATCAATTATTTAATGTTGTGCATATTGAAGTCTATATAAATTGCTGTACAAACCACCTTTTTCAAGAAGTTCTTCATGCCTTCCAACTTCTCTGATTTTTCCTTTATGAAGTACTATAATCTTATCTGCATTTTTAATTGTTGAAAGTCTATGGGCAACAATTATAGTTGTTCTTCCTTCTGTAAGTTTTCCTAGAGCATCTTGAATTAAACTTTCTGTTTCTGTATCTATGTTGGCAGTTGCTTCATCTAAAACCAATATAGGTGGATTAAAAGCTAATGCCCTTGCAAAAGCAATTAATTGACGTTCCCCTTGAGAGAAAGTAGACCCTCTTTCATTTACAGGAGCATCATACTTTTCTGGAAGCTTTTCTATGAATATATTGGCATTGACATATTCACAGGATTTTATAATTTCTTCGTCACTGATATTCTCATTATTTAATCTCACATTACTTTTAATATCACCAGTAAATAAAAATACATCTTGTAATACTGTAGCTAAATTTCTTCTTAAATCCTCTTTTCTCATATTCTTTATATTTATACCATCAATTAATATTTCACCCTTTTGTATATCATATAATCTGCTTATTAAGCTTATTATTGAAGTTTTCCCTGCCCCTGTAGCACCAACAAAAGCAATGGTTTCTCCTACATTTATTTTAAAACTTACATCTCTAAGTACCCACTCTTCACTATTATAAGCAAACCACACATTTTTAAACTCTATTTCTCCATTAAATCTCTCTACTTCTACTGGCTTTTCAGGATTTTTAATTGTGGTATCAGTGTCTAAAATCATAAAGATTCTTTCTGCAGATGCCATAGCAGACTGCATTATATCAAATTTTTCAGAAAGATCAAATATTGGTTGGAAGAACTGCTGAATATAACTAATAAAGGCATATAATACTCCTATATGAATATCAGCATTAAGTACTGCTTTTCCTCCAGCCCAAATTAGTATAGCTAATGCTATTTGATATATAAAGTCCATAACTGGTCTAAATATAGCAAATACTTTAATTTGCCCCATAGCTGCTTCAGAATAAGCAGTATTTATCTCATCAAACTCTCTATATTTTTTATCTTCTTTGCCATAGATTTGAACTATTTTCATACCACTTATATTTTCAGATAAAGATGAATTTATTTTTGAAAGTCTAGATCTAACCTTTCTATATGCATCTCTATCATATTTCTTAAATACATAAGATACTAGTATAATTAATGGCAGCGTAACTATAGTTATTAAGGCTAGTTTTACATCTAATAAAAACATAGCAATTATAATTCCTGTAATTAAAAAGAAATCTTTAAATAAATATACTAATACAGAAGTATACATTTCATTTAAAGTTTCTACATCATTGGTAACCCTTGTAACTAATCTTCCTACAGGATTTTTATCAAAAAAGGATAGTGATAGTCCTTCTACATGTTTAAATACAGTATCTCTTATGTTATATACAATTTTTTGACCTGTATACTGTAATATAAAAATTTGTATATAATTTAATATAAATATTAATATTGAAATAACTAATATATATACTGCATTCTTTCCTATAGAAGAAAGATTGTTACTTCGCAAAATTTTAACTTCTTCTTTAGAAATTTCATAAGCTGAATAAGAATTTTTTCCCTGTATTAACTTGTCCTCTTCTATCACATATGGAAGATTATCTTTTATTTCTCCCTCTATAACATAAATTTTTTTATTATCATATACTAAGGAAGCCTTTTTGCCATCTAAAGAACCATTATTAACTACATAAAAATCATCTTTTATTTTTATACTATTGTTTACTGATTTTTCTGTAATTGTATAACTTGACTTACTTGGATTTATATCATTATCTATAGTAGTCTTAATAATATATGGTCTTAATAAATCTAGACAAGTTACTATAAACATTATTACTATAACACCTAATATATAGGCTTTGTACGGCTTTGCAAATTTAAGGAGTCTTTTCATAAGTTTTGAATCATATTGTTTCATCAAACTTTCTTCTTCTAAATTAAAATTTTCCATAGTTACACCTCCTCTGCCATAATTGCTTGTTCAATTTGTTGTTTTTCATAAATATCCTTATAGATTCCATCTTGATTTTTAAGTTCATCGTGTTTGCCCTTCTGAACAATTTCACCTTCATCTAGCACAATTATTTGATCTGCATCCTTAACTGCTGAAATTCTATGTGAGATTATTATAGACGTTTTATTTTTCATTATCCCAGTTAAATTTTCTAATATTTTTACTTCAGTTTTAGCATCCACTGCTGAAAGACAATCATCTAATATTAAAAGTTCAGGATTTTTAATTAATGCTCTGGAAATAGAAACTCTTTGCTTTTGTCCTCCTGACAAAGTTACCCCTCTTTCTCCAACCATTGTTTCAAATCCTTCTGGAAAATCCACAATATTTTCATATATATCTGCAGCTTTAGCAGCATCATAAACCTCTTCCATATCTAAGTCTTCAAATGCTAAATTTATATTTTCTGCAATAGTTGTAGAAAATAAGAATGGATCTTGAGTTACAAATCCTATATTATGCCTTAAGGTACTTAGTGGAATATTATTTATATCTTCACCGGCTATAAATATCTTTCCATTAGGAATATTATATAGCCTTAACAAAAGATGAACTAAAGTACTTTTACTACTTCCAGTACGTCCTACAATTCCTAAGGTTTCCCCTTCTTTTATATTTACACTTATGTTTTTAAGCGCAGGATAATTTGACTTTGGATAAGTAAATGTCAAATCTTTAATTACTATATCTCCTTTTATTGACTTAACATCATGAACATATTTATCAGTAATTTCTGGTTTTTGATTTAACACTTCCTCAATTCTTTCCAAAGACGCAAATCCTCTTTGAAGTACATTAATTACCCAGCCAACTGCCATCATTGGCCATATAAGATTACCTAAATACATATTAAAAGCTACAAATTCTCCTAAAGATATATTTCCTAAAATAACAGATTTTCCCCCAAAAGCAACTAATATTACAAAACTCAAAGAAGAAATAAGTTCTATAAGAGGAGAAAACATTCCCCATATTCTTATAAAATCCATATTTGTCTCAAAATTATTTTGATTTTCTTTTGCAAATCTTTCAAATTCTTTTTCTTCTTGAACAAAGGACTTAACAATTCTAATGCCAGAAAAATTTTCTTGAACTAAATCAGTAAGCTTTGAAAAGCATTTTTGAACCCGCATAAATTTTTTATGTAGTTTTTTCCCAAATTTTCTTGAAATAAGAGCTACAAAAGGTAACGGAATCAATGCCATTAAAGTCAGTTTCACATTTATACTTAACATTATTATTAGTGTAGCTATAGTTAACACTACTGCATCAAAAAACATTATGACGCCTTGCCCTAATGCCATTCTTATAGCATTTAAATCATTAGTAGCCAGCGCCATTAAGTCTCCTGTTTTATTTTCATTATAAAAATTTACTGAAAGTTTCTGTAGATGCTTAAAAAATTTACTTCTGATATCATATTCTATCATTCTAGAAGTACCATTAATATAAATTCTCCACATAAATCTACCTACAGACATAATTACTGCAATTATCATCATATGACAAATAGCTTTAATAATTGTGTTTATATTGGCATTTCCCTGTGATAAACTATCTGTTAATCCTCCTAAAATCTTAGGTGGAATAAGCTGAACGATATCAACTAGGAGTAAAAAAAGAATACCTACAAAATATCTTTTTTTGTACTTTTTCGTATACTTTAATAATGATTTTAATTTCCCCATAAAATTGCCCCCCCTTACTAATATTTATAGAAATTTTAGAATTTTCTATAAATATTATGCTATAGTATTTTTCTATAATTTTCAATGTTTTATTTCTAACACTAACTTTTATAATAATGAAATTTTTTCATGACAAAAGCCCATAAAAATTATGGGCTTTTAATCAGAATATAAGTCATTATATATTATTTTAAAAACTTCTAGAGCTTCTTCAATTTTACCTCTAAGAAGAGTTCTTTTATTTTCAAGCTCAATTTCCCCTTCTTTTGTCAACTTATAAATTTTCTGCATTTTCTTTTTAGAATCATCCCAGTGACCTTCAACATACTTTTCTTTCTCTAATTTTTTTAATAGTGGATATATACCTCCTGTACTAGGAAGCCATAATCCATTAGTTCTTTCTCCAATTTGATGGGAGATATCATTGCCATTAGTTGGACCTAAACTTAAAATATACATAACATATATTGGCAGAAGACCCTTTGTGAATACCTGCCCTACAGCTTCATTTTCATGCTGAACTTTACGAAGTTCGTTTAATTTTTTCTTATATTCTTCATATAAGCGCTTTTCTTCTGCCTTAATATCATGAAAGGAATTAGGCATTTAATTATTCAACCTCGTAAAAAAGTACACCTAAAAATCCTGGACCGCTATGAACTCCAGATACTGGGCTT
Organism: Clostridium faecium; assembly: GCF_014836835.1. Lineage (GTDB taxonomy): Bacteria > Bacillota > Clostridia > Clostridiales > Clostridiaceae > Clostridium_J > Clostridium_J faecium. The sequence continues at coordinate 21,367 of NZ_JACSQB010000105.1, forward strand.
ATATATCCACCAAAATTCACAGTGTTTACATTGGGATGCTTAGATATCTCCTCTATGATTCTTTTAGCCTCTTCTTCTGCTTCACCATGAACTACATAGACATCACATTTACTCTTATCTAACATTTCATTTCCTATAGAAATCATTCTATTTATGGATTGTTTACGTCCTCTAACCTTATCATAAGTTGCATAAGCACCTTCTTCATCCACATGTATAATAGGTTTTATATTTAAAAGTTCTGCAATAGTTCCTGCTACTTTTCCTATTCTTCCCCCTCTTTTTAAATATTCTAAGGTGCCAACTACAAAAAATGCATGAGCTCTTTCTTTTATTTCAGGTAATTTTTTTACTATTTCATCAAAACTCTTGCCTTTTTCTATCATTTTAGCTGCTTCTAAAGTGATAACTGCTTCACCATAAGATATAAGTTTTGAATCAAAAATATGAGTTTTTATAGATGGATAACTCTCACTTACTAACTTTAATGCATTATATATGCCTGATAATTTACTAGACAAAGTTATAGCAATAGCATGAGTGTATCCTTCCCTTTCTAATCTTTCAAAAGCTTCTTCCATATCTTTCATAGAGGGCAATGATGATGTAGGAATTTCCTTTTCAAAAGATTTATATATCTCCTGTGGTGTAACTTCTATTCCATCTTTAAATTCTCTATCTTTAAATATAATTCTAAAAGGTAAAACTGTTATATTATATTTATCTATCATATCTTTATTTAAATCTGAAGTACTATCTGTAATTAATGCTATTTTTTCCAAATATATCACTCCTAATGTTCAAAATTCTAATTCCTCTTATTTAATATTATATATCACTACTGATACTGTTATCAATAGTGATATATAATATTAAAATTAAAAATAACTTTTATCTAAAATTAAGGTAGTCCACAAAACTTCCTTATTAAACTCAGTTATTTCATCTACATATTATATCCAAAATTTAAAAAT
>NZ_JACSQB010000091.1 GCF_014836835.1 Clostridium faecium
GCGATAGCTCAACGGTGGAGCACTCGGCTGTTAACCGATAGGTTGGAGGTTCGAATCCTCTTCGCGGAGCCATTTTTATTTTTTGTATAAATTACAGCTCAAAAGAGCTGTTTTTTTATTTTTAAGAATAAGTAGATAAAATATTAAATATACTTTTTTATGTAGATAATTAATTAACATTAATTACAAAAGTTATCAACATAATGTTAATAACTTTTGTACCAAGTCTGAATAACTTTATATAATTCCCTCATAGACATAAAATATATAAATGTATTTTTAAAATTTAGAATATTATAAAAAATTAGAGGGAAAATCGCCAAAATATAGAATATATAAATTATATTGGATAATCTCAAAGAAAAAATGGGAGGTATAGCACATGAAAGAGTATAAAATTAATAATCTTAGAAATGTTGGAATCATAGGGCATAGCGGCTCTGGAAAGACAAGTTTGATGGAAGCAATATTATATTATACTGGTGCAACAGATAGGTTAGGCAAGGTTGAAGATGGAACTACAATTAGTGATTATGATGTGGAAGAAAAAAAGAGAAAAGTATCAATATCAACTTCAGTAGCACTTTGCAAATGGAAAGATGTAAAGATAAATTTAGTAGATACTCCAGGATATTTTGACTTTGTGGGAGAAATGATAGAAGGTTTAAATGCAGTAGATATGGCTATGATAGCTGTATGTGGAGTTTCAGGCATAGAGGTTGGAACAGAAAAAGCTTGGGAATATGCGGAGAAGAAAAGATTGCCAAGAGCATTTTTTATAAATAAATTAGATAGAGAAAATAGCAATTTTGAAAAAGTTTTAAATCAAATAAAAGATAAATTTGGTATGTCAGTTGTGCCTATACAATACCCTATAGGCTCTGAAAATAACTTTAAAGGTGTTATAAATGTTATTTCAAAAAGAGCAAGATTATTCAATTCTAAAACTAAAAAAATGGAAGATGCTGAAATACCTGTAGAATTAATGGATAAAATTGATGAATGTAGGCAAATGGTTATGGAAGCTGTTGCGGAAATAGATGAAGTATTATTAGATAAATATTTTAATGATGGACAACTAAGTGAAGAAGAAATTTATAATGGATTAATAAGAGGAGCGTCGATGGGAGAAATAGCTCCAATAATGTGTGGTTCTGCATTAGGCTGCATAGGTATAGATTCATTACTTGATGATATAGTAGAATGCTTCCCATCTCCAATTCATACAACATTATATATGGCAAAGGATATAAAAAACAATAGTTATACAAATATTAAAATAGATGAAAAAGAACCATTTTCAGCACTAGTATTTAAAACTATTGCGGATCCTTTTGTAGGGAAGCTTTCAATGTTTAGAGTAATTACAGGAAGTGCCAAATCTGATACTGTAGTTTATAATTCTAACAAAGAAAAAGAAGAAAAAATTGGAACATTATATTTCTTAAAAGGAAAACAACAATATGCTACTAATGAAGTTAAAGCTGGAGATATAGGTGCTGTTGCTAAACTTAGTTATACCAATACTGGGGATACTCTGTGCTCACATGAAAGACCTTTAATTTTTGATTCTATAGAATTCCCAACTCCTATGTATTCAAGAGCTATAGCTACAAAGGCAAAAGGTGATGAAGATAAAATATCTAATGGATTGTCAAAATTATTAGAAGAAGATTCAACTTTCTCAGTATCTAGAGATGTGGAAAATGCTGAAACTATAATATCTGGATTAGGAAGCACTCATTTAGATGTTATAGTGAGTAAACTAAAATCAAAATTTGGTGTTGATGTTTCACTTGAGGTACCTAAAGTTCCATATAGAGAAACCATTAAAAAATTATCTGATGTTCAAGGAAAGCATAAAAAGCAATCTGGAGGACATGGTCAATATGGGGATGTTAAAATTAAATTTGAGCCTAGAACTGATGGAGAAGAAGAATTACAATTTGTTGATGAAGTAGTAGGTGGTGTTGTACCAAGACAATATATACCTGCAGTTGAAAAAGGTTTAAGAGAATGTATTCAACATGGAGTTTTAGCAGGATACCCTGTTATTAAGTTAAAAGCTACTCTTCATGATGGTTCTTTCCATCCTGTAGATTCTTCAGAAATGGCATTTAAAATTGCAGCGTCTTTAGCTTTCAAAAAAGGATTACAAGAGGCTCAACCTGTATTACTAGAGCCAATTATGCATTTAGAAATTATGGTTCCTGATGATTATATGGGAGATGTTATAGCTGACATTAATAAGAAGAGAGGAAGAATTTTAGGAATGGAACCTTTTGAAAAAGGTCAAAGAATTGTAGGAGAAGTTCCTCAAGCTGAACTTCATAATTATGCTAATGACTTAAGATCATTAACAGGTGCTAGAGGTAGTTTTAGAAGTAGATTTGAGAGATATGAAGAAGTGCCTAGTGACATGATGAATAAAATAATTTCAGATATAAAGAAAGATGCTTAAGTAACAAAAAAGAGGCTATTATAAAAAATAGTCTCTTTTTTGTGTGTAATGAAAAAGTTTCATTAATAATATGTATCCAATTATAAATTTTACATTTTTTTATAGTGAGGTAAACAAGTTATATATGAATAAATTTATGCATTTTGTACAAAATATAACTAAATAGTATTGAGGGGGATTTAGATTGTCAAATTACAGAATGGATATAAGTGGAGACATAAATCTTAGTGATTATAGCAGTATACATGATTATATGGGTATAGTAGGTCCTGAAGACAAATTCACTATCATTTTACATTCTGCTAGTGAGGAAGATGCAAAAGTACTATGTAGTATTTTAGAAAGTGATAAATTTAATATAATTTCGAAAGGAGATATATATGATGGGAAATACTTCATACAAGCATTCAAAAAAAGATGATTATTTTAATAGTAGACTTATTGAACAAGCCTATGGTTCAGATATCAGTCATCGAAAAGTGGAACATAATCATCCAATAACTAATAATTTAACACCAACAATGAAAAATTGGGTTCCAATGGATGAAATTAATCGTGAAGAGAGAAAAGGATTTAGACTATAATTTATAGTCTATTTTTATTACAAAAATCCAGAATAATGTTATGTAACAACTCTGGATTTTGTATGTTAATTAATATTATATAAATTATAAAAGTAGTTATGATTTTCCAATAGCTGTAGATAATTACCTGTTTCTACAATTTTTCCATCATCCATAACTATAATTTCATCACATCTATTTAATAAGTCCTCAGAAAGTTTATGAGTTATGAATATTATGGTTAAATCTTTCATATCTAATAATGTTTTTTCTATTTTATATGATGTTTCTTTATCTAAAGAAGAAGTGGCTTCATCCAGTATTAACACTGGAGTGTTTCTGATTACAGATCTAGCTATAGAGATTCTTTGCTTTTCTCCACCAGATATAAAGTTACCATTTTCACCAATATGACTTTCTTCTTTGTCTGGTAATATATCTACAAAGTCTTTCATTCCAGATTTAACTATGGAATTATATATTTCATCAGTATTATAGTCATAAAATAATGTAATATTTTCTTTTAATGAAGCATCAAACATAAACACATCTTGCTGAATTATGGATATATTGCTGTATAAACTAGTAAAGCTTAAATCTTTAATATTGTTATTGTCTATAGTAATATTTCCTTCATAATTAGTATAATATTTTAGCAGCAATTTAACTAATGTAGATTTACCACTTCCACTTTTACCAACTAGAGCATACTTACCACCTTTTTTAAAAGTGAATGTTACATTATCTAAAACTTTTCTCTTATCATACATAAAGCTTACATTATCAAATTTTATGTTATTTTCAAAATGTTTTAAGGTCTTACCATTATCTAAAAAATTTTCTTCATTTAATATGTCCTCAACTTTTTTCTTTACCAATTTTATTGATTTAAAAGAACTTATTTGAATAGTTATAGCCAATATTGGAGAACTAATCAAATTAAGTAGTTGAAAAGATCCTATGAATGCACCTACAGTTATTTTATCTTTAATTATAAGATAAATTCCTAAGGCTAATGTTAAGAAATATGCTGAATATGACGCTATTATACTTAATAAATCTACTATTAAGGAAACTTTATGAAATTTATATCTTGATTTTTCTACATCTATATTTTTACTTTTATAAATATTATAACATTGAGGTTGAGCATTGAAACTTTTTATAATGCTCATTCCAGAAAATAAATCTTTAGATTTTTCCATAAATATGCTTAGTGCATCAGAATAATTTTTTTTATAAATACTTAATTTTTTAGAAAATATATATGGCGATAATATGGGTAAAAGGCTAAATACTATAGCTACAACTCCAATATATATATTAAGTATTACTATAGATAAAGAAGCACTTATAAATGAAATAATAATTTGAAATAATGAAAACAAATTCATAAAATAAGAGCTTTGTAACATTTCCAAATCATTATTAATTAAAGACATATAAGATGCAGTATTGTTAATATCAAATTCTTCTTTTGGGCGAGATAATAATTTTTTAAATATGTCATTTTTTAAGTCAGTCACAACATTTTTTATAAATTTCATCCACTGTATATTACTTATATATGATGATATTATTATTATCAATATATATATAATCATAGTAATAGAATTTTTATATACTAAATTTAAATTTTTATAAGTACAAGAATCTATTAAATTTTTTACAGTAAAAGACATGACTGAAATTAATATAGATTTTATTGCAATAAAGGTTATTGATAATATAAATAATTTTTTATATTTAAATAAATAATATTTCATAGTATTTATTTAAGTCCTTCACAAAAAATTGAATAATAATTTTCCATTTCTGTACAAATATCTTTGAGGCTGAATTGACGCTTTTGTAAATTATTCTCCCATTTTTTCATAGATGGTGGTAAATTTAAAAAATTGATATCTTTTATTATGTTTTCTATAGGTGATTTATTTATATTTCCCATAGAAAAAACATTATCAGGTATAAATTCACAAGGTTTAATATTACCATTTTCACTTATACACCAATTTATAATTCCTGCGCCACAATTTATGCATTTATAATTTTCTTGAAATCCTTTTTTTATTTCTTTTTTATCAAAGTCATCTATTGATATATGTTTTTCATGTTTTTCTGTAAAGTTTTTGATATCATAGGTAGCTTTTTCTAAATCTTTTTCATCTAGTATTATATTAGTCAATGATTCCGCTCGCCCTAATAATGATAAAGTTCCAAATCTTAAATTTTTTATGCCAATGTCTATAGAAAATTTAATAAAATCTTCTATATCATTGAGTGTATTTTTAGTTAATATAGTGCCAACAACTAAATTTATATTGAATTTATTTATAAGATTCAATGCTTGTACAGTTTTTTTATATGAACCTGCTAATGTAGTAAATTCGTCATGTTTTTTTTCAATATGTGAGTATAAGGACAATTGAATACTGTTTGCACCAATAAATTTTTCTATGTTTTTTTCATTTATTAATGTACCTGTAGTAGTTATCATTGTAGAAAAGTTTTTTTTGCTGAAATCTAATATGTTAAAAAAATTATTATGCAGCATAGGTTCTCCACCAGTTAATTGCAATGATCTAATTTTACCTTTAAAATAATTAAGAACACTTATCAAATTATCATAATTTATGAAAGTCCTTTTATTAGATGAGCAATCTTTAAAGCAATGGATACATTTCAAATTACATTTATTTGTTAAACTTATAATTAAATTTAAAGGAGTCTTAGCATCTTTCTCACCGGTTCTTATGACATCATAATTCTTTTTATCCATATCTACGCCTATACCTAAAGCTTTTGGTTTACTATCTATAAATTCTAAAATTATATTTTTAATTTTATTTTTATCTTCTATATTTAATTCATTGGATATGATTTCAATTATATCTTTTATTGAGTTTGAGCCATTTATATATTCCATAATATAAGCTTCTACATTATTTAATATATAAGTACCATCAGGAGTAAATATAATCCCGTGGTCATCAATTAAATGATAATTACAATTTTCTTTTATATATGGATACATATCTGTTCACTCCTTAAAACTACATGCAATCAAACTACGGTGCTTGATTGCATGCTTTTTACTAAACACTTTTTGCTTTTATAATATTTTTAAAGAGGTAGTGCAGTTGCAACATAACGAGGATCATTGCATATCATTATTTTACGAATACAGTCAGGATATAATACACTTTTTGAGCTTTTATAATTTAAAAATATTTCTTTGCTCACTGATTTTCCTCCTTTCAATATTAAAATTTCTTAAAACAATTCATGCATGAATTGTAATAAACAAAATGATATATCTTTACTAATATATTATTGCTTCATTAAAAAAATGCTGAATTTCTATATAAGTATTTTGTTTAGCGTTTTGAAATAAGATAATTTTATATAAAGATTTATATAAATTCTTACAATTCCATTTTTCACTTGATTTTTGTTAATAGTACTTGATAAAATCATACATATATTATTATGTAGTAGGATAATTTATCATTGAACTTTAAAAAATTAACAATAATTATAATTAAAATTAATTTGAAAAAAGTATTTGTAATTGTTCATTGCTAGTGGTCAATTCTCAATTGTATAACTTTAACTAAAGTAAAAGAGGGTGGAAATAATGATAAAATTATATATAACAAGGCATGGAGAGACAGAATGGAACAAAATTGGTAAGATGCAGGGATGGGGAAACTCACCTTTAACAGAACTAGGAATTAAACAAGCAGAATGGCTTAGAGATAGAATAGCAGATTTAGATTTAAAAGCTATATATACAAGTTCTTCTGAGAGGGCATACAATACAGCAAAAATACTAAAAGGAGATAAAGACATACGAATAATTAAGGATGATGATTTAAGAGAACTAAAACTAGGATTATGGCAGGGACTAGATAAAGAAGGTATAAGGGCTTTAGATGAGGAGAATTGCTATAATTATTGGAATAATCCTTTGATGTATAAACCTACAGAAGGAGGAGAAACTTTTGATGAACTAAAAGATAGAGTATATAAAGGCATAATGAAAATTATTAGTAATCATAAAGATGAAAGTATATTAATAGTTAGTCATGGAATGACAATAAAAGCATTTCTATGTGCTTTACAAAACAAATCTATAGCACATATATGGGATCCACCTTTTATTCAACAAGGAAGCTTAACATATATAGAATTTAATGATGATAATAGTTATAAAATTTTAATGGAAAATGATATAACTCATTATAAGGAATAGAATAGTTATTATTAAGAAGAAATAACATTTAAGTATTTTCAAATTTAATGTACTGAATTTTTTAAATATGACGGTCATTACTATGAAGATATGATATAATAATAGTTAAGCTTATTTTTCTATAATATTATGATTTTAAAACTTTCATATTTACAGAATTAAAAAATGCACAATTTAATAAGACGTAAAGAGTTATATTTTAAGAAAGAGGAAATAGGATTGAAATAAAGAACATTTAAAGGGTAGATAATGTAAAATTATCTAATTGTATTATAAAATATTAGAAACTATACTTAAGCTATATAAATAATGTTCTATATTCTCCCGTTATTTTATAATGGGGGAGTTTTGCTTTGTATTACTTAGGTATTTTAAAAACAAGCTAGCATGTTAAATACATCTTTTACTTGTGTTTTTTTGCATGCCTAAAATGTTACTTAAATGTTTTTTATATTAAGTTCTAAAAAATTAGAAGTAAAGGGGGAGGATAATTATGATTAAAAAGTTTATTTCTTATTATTCAGGGCACAAAAAATTATTTATACTAGATATGTTTTGTGCATTTTTAGTAGCTGTTTTGGATTTAGCTTTTCCTATGGTTACAAAAGAAGTACTAGACAAAGCTATTCCTAATAATGATATTAGGATGATAATAAATTTTGTAATTATATTAGTTGTACTATATATAGTAAAACTTATTGCAAATTATATTATCAATTATTGGGGACATGTTGTAGGTGTAAGATTACAATATGACATGAGAAAAGATATATTTTCTCATTTGCAGACATTGCCATTTAGTTATTTTGATGATAATAAAACTGGACAATTAATGTCTAGAATAATTAATGATTTAATGGAAATATCAGAACTTGCCCATCATGGACCGGAAGATTTGTTCATATCATTGATAATGATTTTAGGTTCGTTCATACTTCTTTGCAGAATTAATATCAAGTTGACATTATTAATATTTGCTTGTCTTCCATTTATTATTTGGTTTGCTATGACTAGAAGAATAAAAATGTCAAGAGCATTTGATGATGTTAGGAAAAAAATAGGTAACGTAAATGCTAAATTAGAAAACAGTATATCTGGTATTAGAGTTGCAAAATCTTTTACTAATGAAGAATATGAAATGGCAAAATTTGATGAGGGAAATATAGAATTTAAAGCATCAAGATCAGATGCATATAAATATATGGCTGAATTCATGTCTGGTATGACATTTATGGTAGATATGTTAAATGTAGTGGTTATTGGGTTTGGAGGTTATTTTGCTTATAAGAAATACATAACTCCAACAGAACTTGTAGCATACCTTTTATATATTACATATTTTATGCAGCCTATAAAGAGACTAACTGCTTTTATTGAGCAATATCAAACTGGTATGTCAGGGTTTAAGAGATTCTTAGAAATAATGGAAACTGAGCCTGATATAGTGGATAGTCCAAATGCTATAGAACTTGAAAATGTAAAAGGTAATATAGAATTTAAAAATGCATGTTTTAATTATGATGAAGATACCGAAATTATATCTAACTTAAATTTAAAGATTGAGAAAGGTAAAACTTTAGCTTTAGTGGGACCATCCGGTGGAGGTAAAACTACAATATGTCATTTAATACCTAGATTTTATGAATTAAGTGATGGTAGTATAACTGTTGATGGTACTGATATTAGAGATATAACACTAAAATCTTTAAGAAGAAATATAGGAATAGTTCAGCAAGATGTATTTTTATTTACAGGAACTATAAAAGAAAATATTCTTTATGGCAGACCAGAAGCAAGTGATGAAGAAGTTATAATAGCAGCTAAAAATGCTAATATACATGAGTTTATATCTTCCCTTCCAGATGGATATGAAACTTATGTAGGGGAAAGAGGAGTAAGACTTTCAGGAGGACAAAAGCAAAGAATATCTATAGCTAGAGTATTTTTAAAGAATCCTCCAATATTAATATTAGATGAAGCTACTTCAGCTTTAGATAATGCTTCAGAACTTGTAATTCAAAAGTCTCTTGAAAATCTTTCTAAAGGAAGAACAACAATAGTTGTGGCACATAGATTATCAACTATTAAAAATGCAGATGAAATCGTTGTGCTAACTAATAAAGGTATAGCTGAACAAGGAAAACATGATGAACTTATATTAAAGGATGGCATTTATGCAAAGCTTTATAATTCTCAATTTAAGGGATTTATACCAGATCATGCAGAGTGCTAAATCATAAGAAATTTACAAATATATTAATATTTTTATTAATTATATTTGTAGAAGCTGTCATATGAAGGCAAAATAAGTCATTATATAAAATATTTGATGAAGTTTGTAATAATTTTATGTAAAACAAACATATGTAAAATAAAGGAAAATAAACAAAGTCCATAGAATATAGTTAACATGAAATTTATGGAAATTATTGAAGATGGGAGAGGAATAGTATGATAAAAAACAAAAGCAACATATGTGAATTAATAAATGAAATGAAAAATTTTTCTTATGAAAAAGAAAGTGCAATAATTGATGTAGAACTTAAAACAGAAGAAAGTATGCATATAAGATGTTATGATGAAAAATGTATAGTAATAAATTATTATGATTATGAAGAGGGGATATCAGCCCTATATAAAGATAGAAAATATATAAACAAAGTACTTTTCCAATAATGGAAAAGTACTTTGTTTATAATGGCTAATAATTGTATTAAAGTAAATTTAATATTCACATTAGTTGATGGAATATCAAATAGAAAAAGCTTTAGGTATCATATTTAATGAATTTTATATTCTAAAGAAAATTGAAGAATTTAAGAGAAAAAATAAGTAATATAAAAATATTTTCTTTTAATCTTAATTTTAGGAATAAATTAATTAATAAAAGATAAAAATATCAGTTGAATAATGTAATGTAAAGTTATATTATTTAATTAAGGTCAAAGAAAGTCAAAGTAAAGTTAAACTTTGGAAGAGGTAATGGTTATGGCAAGATTATCAGACATAATTGAAGATTTTATTAAAGAGATGATAGAAGAAACTCAAAATAATGAAGTTGAAATTCAACGTAATGAATTAGCTAATTACTTTAGCTGTGCACCATCACAGATAAATTATGTATTAACTACAAGATTTACAAAAGATAAAGGTTATTATATAGAGAGCAGAAGAGGCGGTGGTGGGTATATACGTATTACTAGAATTAAATATAAATATCATAGCAATTTACTTGAGGCTATTGATGAAGCTATAGGAAATAGTATAACCTATGATAACAGTTTAAGAATACTAGAAAGTCTTAGGGATTCAGAAATTATTAATGAACGAGAAGAAAACATTATTAAAACTGCCCTTAATGATAGAACATTAAGTTATATAGGAGATATGAAAAATAAATTAAGAGCTGATATTTTAAGAGCAGTAATATTTAATATATTGAATTAATGAGTTTAAAAGGAGTAGTGATATTATGCTTTGTGAAAAATGTAAAAAAAATGAAGCGAATTTCCATATAACTAGAATAATAAATGGGGTAAAAGAAGAACAACATTTATGTGAAATTTGTGCTAAAGAAAATAATACTATGAGTATGCTTCATGATATGGACTTTTCTCCAAGTTTTTCATTCCAAAATATATTAAGTGGATTCATGGATTATATGAATACTACAACTGAAAGTAATCTTCCTAGTGAAGTAATTTGTAAAGAATGTGGGACAACTTATAGAGGATTTAAAGAAACAGGTCTTTTAGGCTGTGGCAATTGCTATTCAACATTTAAAAGTACTATAATACCAATACTTAAAAGAGTTCAAATAAGTACTGAGCATAATGGAAAAATCCCAGTGAAATCTGGAGGAGAAATACTTAAGAAAAAAGAACTTATAAGACTTAAAGAAGAACTTCAAAAAGCTATTGCCCTTGAGGAATATGAGAAAGCAGCAGAACTTAGAGATAAAATTAGAGATTTAGGTAAATAAATCTAGGAGGTATAGTTATGGAAAATTGGATTAAAGCTCATAGTGAAAATGACGATATTGTATTAAGCAGTAGAATAAGGCTTGCTAGAAATATAAAAGGATACCCTTTTCCTAATAAGCTTTCAAAAGAAAAGGCAATGGAAATAGTTAAAAAGGTTGAAAGTGCATTTTATACTTCTTCTTATATAAATGAGAATTTTAAAACTGTAGATATGAATAGCATAGATCCTGTGAAAATGAATTCTTATTTTGAAAAGCATCTTATAAGTGAAAAGTTAATTCTTAATAAAGATAAATCTGCCTTTATATTAGATAAAGATGAAATTGTAAGTATAATGATAAATGAAGAAGATCATTTAAGAATGCAGTATATAGTAGGAGGACTAAATTTAAAGAAGGCCTATGAAGAGGTGGATAAAATAGATAATCTTTTAGAAGAAAAATTAGAATTTGTATTTGATTCCAACTTAGGTTATCTAACAGCATGCCCTACTAATGCAGGTACAGGATTAAGAGCTTCAGTTATGCTTCACCTTCCTGCATTAAATGAAACTAAAGAAATAGAAAGTGTATTTAATGCAGTAAGCAAAATAGGAATGACAATAAGAGGACTTTATGGTGAAGGTTCAAAAGGATATGGCAATATATTTCAAATATCTAATCAAATAACATTAGGACCTAGTGAAGAAGAAATAATAAATGGATTAAATGCTATGGTTTATCAAATTATTGAAAAAGAAAAAATGGCTAGGGAAAAATTAAAATCTCAATATAAATATGAGTTAGAAGATAGAATAATGAGATCTTTAGGAATATTAAAATCAGCTGTTTTATTAAATTCTAAAGAATGTATGGATTTATTATCTAATGTTAGATTTGGAATAGAAATGGGAATAATAGATAATATAGATAAAAGAATGCTAAATGAACTTATGGTGGAAACAGGGGCAGCCACACTTCAGTTAAATGCCAATTCCACTTTTGATAAAAGAGAAAGAGACTTAAATAGAGCTAGAATAGTTAGAAATAAGTTACAAAACCAATAAAAGAGAGGTGTTTTTGATATGTTTAACAGATTTACAGAAAGAGCAAGAAACATTCTTATGTATGCTCATGAAGAATCACAAAATTTCAAGCATGGATATGTAGGAACTGAGCATATTATCCTTGGGATTTTAAAAGAAAGAGATAGTATAGCTTCTAATGCATTGAAAAATTCTGGAGTAGATTATGATACAGTAAAAGAATTGGTGAATAAATATATAGGTGTTGGAGATATAGAAATGCCAAGAAATGAAATTGCATTGACACCTAGAACTAAAAGATTATTTGAATTAAGTTTAATAGAAGCAAGAAACTTAAATCAAAATTATATATCACCTGAGCATATATTATTAGCATTAATTAGAGAGCCAGAAGGTGTTGCTTATACAATTTTAGGCAATCTAGGGGTAGATTTTTCTAAAGTAAGAAATGAAATTATAAATAATATTTCTGGAGATGATACTCAACAAGTAAGCAATTCAAAAAAAGGGAAAACCAAAACTCCTACTTTAGAGAAACATGGAAAAGATTTAACTGAACTTGCAAAAGAAGGAAAATTAGACCCAATTATAGGCAGAGATAAAGAGACAGAAAGAGTTTTAGAAATATTGTGCAGAAGAATTAAAAATAACCCATGCTTAATAGGAGAACCTGGCGTAGGTAAAACAGCTATAGCAGAAGGGTTGGCACAAAAAATTGCATCAGGAAATATTCCTGAAATATTAAAAGACAAAAGAGTTGTTACATTAGATTTATCTTCTATGGTAGCAGGATCAAAGTATAGAGGTGAATTTGAAGAAAGACTTAAAAGTGTAATGAATGAAATTTCACAAGCTGGAGATGTAATTTTATTTATTGATGAAATTCACACTATAGTTGGTGCTGGTGCTGCTGAAGGTGCTATAGATGCTTCAAACATATTAAAACCTGCCCTTGGTAGAGGAGAAATACAATGTATAGGTGCAACTACTTTAGATGAATATAGAAAATATATAGAAAAAGATGCTGCATTAGAAAGAAGATTTCAACCTGTTGTAGTAGAAGAACCTACTAAAGAGGAAGCTATAGAAATATTAAAAGGATTAAGGGATAAGTATGAAGCCCATCATAGAGTAAAAATAACTGATGATGCTATAATAGCAGCAGTAAATCTTTCAGATAGATATATAACTGATAGATATTTACCAGATAAAGCTATAGACTTAATTGATGAAGCTGGTTCAAAGGTAAGAATTCAAAATTTAACAGCTCCAAAGGATTTAAAAGAATTAGAAAATGAACTTGAAGTAGTAGTAAAAGAAAAAGCTGATGCAATAACAATGCAAGATTTTGAAAAAGCAGCAATGTTAAGAGATAAAGAAAAAGAGTTAAAGGATAAACTAGAAGCTTCTAAAAAGAGCTGGGTATCTCAAAATAGTGAAGCAGATGCAGTGGTTGATGAAAAACATATTGCAAATGTAATTTCTAGATGGACTAATATTCCAATAGAAAAGCTTACTGAAAGTGAAGCTGAAAGATTATTGAAACTTGAAGAGATACTTCATAAAAGAGTAATAGGTCAAGAAGAGGCAGTAGAATCTATTTCAAGGGCAGTAAGAAGGGCAAGAGTGGGATTAAAAGATCCAAAGAGACCAATAGGTTCATTTATATTCTTAGGACCAACAGGCGTAGGTAAGACAGAGCTTTCAAAAGCTTTGGCAGAAGCTATGTTTGGTGATGAAAATAGTATAATTAGAGTAGATATGTCTGAGTTTATGGAAAGACATACAGTATCTAAACTTATAGGAGCGCCTCCAGGATATGTAGGCTTTGATGATGGAGGACAATTGACTGAAAAAATCAGAAGACACCCTTATTCAGTAGTATTATTTGATGAAATAGAAAAAGCCCATCCAGATGTATTTAACGTATTACTTCAAATATTAGAAGATGGAAGACTTACAGATGGAAAAGGAAAAACCGTTGACTTTAAGAATACTATTGTGATAATGACTTCTAATGCTGGTGCTTCAACTATTAAAAAACAAAATACTATAGGATTCTCACAAAGTGCTAATGAAGCCAACAATGAGCATGAAAGAATGAAAGAAAATATAATGGAAGAATTAAAACGTAGCTTTAGACCAGAATTTTTAAACAGAATAGATGACATTATAGTATTCCATACCTTAGAGGAGAAAGACTTATTGGAGATAGTTGGATTAATGTTAAACTCTGTTTCTGAAAGATTAAAGGAAAAAGAAATAAATATTACTTTTGATGAAGAAGCAAAAAAATATCTTGCAAAAGAAGGTTTTGACCCAACTTATGGTGCAAGACCTCTTAGAAGAGCTATAACTAAAACAGTAGAAGATAAATTATCAGAAGAAATATTAAAAGGTAATGTTAAACAAGGAGACAGCGTTGTAGTCACTGCAGATGGAGATGAATTAAAATTTAGTAAAAAATAACATTAAAAACCCTATGTTTTAAACATAGGGTTTTTAAAAATAATATGATAAAATTAATATATATTGTAAATAATTATTTTATTGGAAAAAATATTTTCATAATTATGACAGTTTTAATTATAATTAATAATTTTTAAAATGTATAATTTATGAAAAATAAGTTAAGATTTTATATAAGAAGTTCTTAAATAAAATAGAATTCTTGGAGGAAGAACTAATGGCTAAGGTTAAAAATATATATGTTTGTAATCAGTGTGGATATGAGTCACCTAAATGGATAGGAAAATGCCCTAGCTGTGATAGTTGGAACACTATGATGGAAGAGGTTAAAATCCCAGAGAAATCCGCAGTGTTTAATAGAGCAGTTACTATAAGTGGAAATAATAAACCTCAAAATATAAAAGATATCAAGTCCAGTCAACATGAAAGATATAATACTGGAATTAATGAGCTTAATAGAGTATTAGGAGGAGGATTAGTTAAAGGTTCACTAACTTTAATATCTGGTGATCCTGGAATAGGAAAATCTACAATATTACTTCAAAGTGCAAAGAATATTTCTGATAAATATGGAAAGGTACTTTATGTGTCAGGGGAAGAGTCGGAAGAGCAAATAAAAATGAGAGCTGAAAGGTTAGATTCTATAAGTGATAATTTATATATTCTATCTGAAACTAATATTACAACTATAGAAAATCATGTTTTAGAATTAGAGCCTGTATTTGTAATAATTGACTCAATACAAACCTTGTATAAAAGTGAAATAAGTTCTGCACCAGGAAGTGTTTCACAGGTTAGAGAATGTACTAATGAACTTATGAGAATAGGGAAAACTAAAGGCATACCATTATTTATAGTTGCTCATGTTACAAAACAAGGAGAACTTGCAGGGCCTAGAGTTTTAGAACATATGGTAGATACAGTTTTATATTTTGAAGGAGAAAGAACTCAAGAATTTAGAATACTAAGGACTATAAAGAATCGTTTTGGAACCACTAGTGAAATAGGAGTTTTCGAGATGAGGCAAAATGGTCTTAAAGAAATATTAGATGCTTCTAGTGTATTTTTACAGGAAACTTCTTTTAAACAGGAGGGGTCAGTAGTAATAGGAACTATTGAAGGAACAAGACCTTTGCTTGTAGAAATACAAGCATTAGTTAGTGAAACTAAAGCTGTGATGCCTAGAAGAACATCAGTAGGACTTGAACATTCAAGAATGAGTCTCATATTAGCAGTTTTAGAGAAAAAATTAAAAATACCTTTTTATAGTAGTGATGTTTATATAAATGTGGTAGGAGGACTAAATTTAGAAGGCACTTTTGGAGATTTAGGTCTTGCAGTAGCTCTTATGTCAAGTGCTAAAGGTAAAGAAGTTAAACTGGAAAGACCATTATTTATTGGAGAAGTAGGTTTAACAGGGGAAGTTCGACCTATATCACATATAGACAAATTAGTAAATGAAGGTATAAAAATGGGATTTAAAAATATAATTATGCCACTGAGGAATAAAGAAAAATTGGAGACTAAAAGCGGCAATATAAATATAATAGGAATATCAAATGTTAGAGAAGTAATTAATAAAGTTTTTTAATATTGAAATTAAACTATAATTGTTCATTGTAAATCCTCAATTAAATAAATATAAGCGAGTACAATTTTATGAGTGTATATATTAAGTTTAAAAGTAGTACATTTTAAAATATAGATGTGAAAGGAAGTGAATGCCGTTATTACTTCTTTAAAGTAGTTTATATAACGGAGAAGATGAAAGAAGAAAGGCAGAATGAATTTATTAACATACTTAAGATATTGTCACCAGGGACGCTACTTAGAGAAGGATTAGATAATATTTTGTATGCTAAAACTGGTGCACTTATAGTATTAAGTGATAGTGATGAAGTTTTAAGCTTAATTGATGGAGGATTTAACATTTATTCAGAGTATACCCCAGCTTATATATATGAACTTGCTAAGATGGATGGTGCTATTATAGTTAGTAGTGATTTAAAAAAGATATTATATGCTAACACTCAGTTGATACCTGATGCATCTATATCAACACTTGAAACGGGAACTAGGCATAGAACAGCTCAAAGAGTTGCAAAGCAGACAGGTTCAATAGTAATTGCCATTTCTCAAAGAAAGAATTTAATAACTGTTTATAAAGATGATATTAAGTATATAGTAAGAGATAGCAGAGAAGTTTTAGCCAATGCAAATCAGGCATTAAATGCTCTTGAAAAATATGTTTTAGTATTTCAAAAGATTATTAATAATTTAACTAGATTAGAACTTCATGATTCTGTAACTTTAGTAGATGTAGTCACTGCTATTCAAAGAGTGGAAATGATTATGAGAATTGTGGATGAAATTGAAATATATATATTTGAATTAGGCATTGAAGGAAGATTAATAGAAATGCAGCTTAAAGAACTAATCAAAAATATTGAAGAAGATGGAATAGATTTAATTAGAGATTATGCTAAAGAAGAAACCAATACAAAAACTATTTATAGAAATATACAAAAACTGTCTAAAAATGAATTATTAGATTTAAATAATATATCTAAATTATTAGGATATAATTCAAACTCACTGGCAGATACTTTAGTGTTTACCAAAGGGTATAGAGTTTTAAATAAGATTGCTAAAATACCTAATTCTGTTATAGAAAATTTGATTAATCACTTTAAACAATTGAGATTTATTGAAAGAGCTTCTTTTAAAGAGCTTGATGAAGTGGAAGG
The DNA here is from genome assembly GCF_014836835.1 of Clostridium faecium. Taxonomy (GTDB): domain Bacteria; phylum Bacillota; class Clostridia; order Clostridiales; family Clostridiaceae; genus Clostridium_J; species Clostridium_J faecium. The sequence goes on from NZ_JACSQB010000091.1 coordinate 17,503, forward strand.
TATAGGGACTGTTAGAGCAAAGACTATAAAAAATGGAATTGAAAAATTAAAAGAACAATATTTATTTCATAATGAAATATAGCACAAAATCATAAATGTTTTGTGCTATAACATATGTTATTTCAATGTATATTTTCCTAAAGCATTGATATTTTTATACTCTTTTAAAAAGATATCATAAAGATTTAAATCAAGAGAATTACAAACTGAAGCTATATAGAAGAAATGATTTCCTAATTCTTTTTCTAGTATTTCTCTGCAAGAGTCACAAATATTACCTTTTAGGTGTGTATCAAAGCAAATATCATCTAAATTTAAATTATCTATATTGGCAGGAACATGTTGTTTTTCAGCAGCTACCTTTAAGCAGCCACAACTAGTCACAGCTTTTATCAAAGCTCTATTAACTCTAGCTTGAGATTCTTGAAGCTTTGACATGATATCTAATATACTTCTATGTCTTAACAGACATTCATCAACAGAATTTTGAAATTCATCGAAAATAAGATCCTTCATTACTTTCAACTCCTTATAAAAATTTTAAGGTATATGTTTAAATTAAATAGCATTTATTGATATAATATATAAGAATTATACTTACTTTCAAATGTAACTTATGGTTATATAATATATCATTGTTGTAAGAAATGATAGGGGGTTATCATAATATTTGCCGTATATAGTGTAAACATTAAAATATCATAAGAATTAAAGGTTTTCAATTAATATTTTATTAAGAATGGTATAACTTATTGCAATAAAATAATCCATAATATATATTATTATAAATAGGATAGTATTTTAATAATTTGTCAATAATTGAATAGGGAGGTGAATCTCTTGTTGAAAAATATATTAAGAGCTCTTGTTACCATTGCAGGAGGAAGCTTAGGATATATACTAGGAAGTTGGATTAGTCGAACAGAATTTATAGTAGAGCTTAACATACTTAAAAATTCACCATTAAAAGGAATTTTAGTTATTATATTTTGTGTTTTAGCATTCTTAGTTTTATTTTATTTTTTATCCTCATATGTTGCTAAGCTTATAATGAGAGCTATAGATTACACAGAGAAGAGTTTACAAAAAGTACCTACAGCAGACATGTTATTAGGAGCCATTGGGGCAGTTTTAGGATTAATAGTATCTGTACTGCTTTCAAGCCTAGTTAAAAGCACATCCATGATTTACACAATTATATCAATTATAATAACCTTAGTAATTGTAGTGGTATCAGCAGATGTAGCAGTTAGAAAAAAAGGAGATATTTTATCACTACTTTCCAATTTTAAAAGAATATCACCTAATAAAGAGGCTAAACATAAAAACATACCAAAAGGAAGTGCAAAGGTATTAGATACTTCCGTTATAATTGATGGTAGAATATTTGATCTTTGTCAAACTGGATTTATTGAAGGGGTATTGGTAATACCTAACTTTGTCTTAAATGAATTAAGACATATAGCTGATTCAGGAGATGGACTTAAAAGGAACAGGGGAAGAAGAGGACTAGATATATTAAATAAAATACAGAAAGAATTAAGTATAAAAGTTGAAATTTGGGAAGGCGATTTTCCAGAAATACCAGAGGTTGATATCAAGTTGTTAAAACTTGCACAACTTTTAAATGGTAAGGTTATAACTAACGATTATAATTTAAATAAGGTAGCTGAATTTCAAGGAGTTGCAGTATTAAATATTAATGAACTTGCAAATGCCATAAAACCTGTAGTTCTTCCAGGAGAAGAAATGAAGATTCAAATTGTTAAGGATGGTAAAGAGTCAGGACAAGGTCTTGCATATCTTGATGATGGTACAATGATAGTTGTTGAAGAGGGCAGAAGCTATATAGGAGAAACAATAATAGTAGTTGTAACATCAGTACTTCAAACTGCTGCAGGCAGAATGATTTTTGCTAAGGCTAAGGAAATGCTTTAGGAGGATATATGGGTAAAAATGTGGCTATAATATTGGCAGCAGGAAAAGGAAAAAGAATGAATGCAAATAAAAATAAGCAGTTTCTTGAAGTAAAAGAAAAGCCTATTTTATATTATACTTTAAATGCTTTTTCAAATTGTAAATCAGTTGATGAAATTATTTTAGTAGCTGCTAAAGAGGAAATAAAATATTGCAGAGAAGAAATTGTAGAAAAGTATAAATTTAATAAAGTTACTTCCATAGTGCAAGGTGGGAAGGAAAGACAAAATTCTGTATTAAATGGATTATTAGCTATAAAAAAATGTGATATAGTAATGATTCATGATGGAGCACGACCATTTGTTGATAGTGATATTATAAATAATGGCATTATTTATGCAGAAAAATACGGGGCAGCTGCTTGTGGAGTTAAACCTAAGGATACAATTAAGATTAAAGATGAATCTGGGTTTTCCATAGGGACTCCAAGGAGAGAAACTCTTTTTGCAGTACAAACTCCACAAAGTTTTAAATATGATATAATTTTAAATTGTCATAAGAAAGTAGATAAACATAATATAGTTGTTACAGATGACACCATGGTAGTAGAACAATATGGGTACAAAGTTTATCTATATGAAGGAAATTATAATAATATAAAAATTACCACTGCAGAGGATTTGATTATAGGAGAAAAAATTCTAGAAAATCTAACATCAGTGTAAATATTGTGTATATTCCCTTGACAGTATAAATTTAAAATTGTATAGTATTTTCTTGTAAATATAAATTTAATATTTAGGTTGCGATGAGGAAGACTAGTAGAAATTAACACACAGAGAAAAAATCCATGGCTGAAAGATTTTTACCAATTTTGAACCTACTTCTGAGCAGTAGCAAAACTACCGGTAAGCTTACCGTTATCAAAAGAGAGCACAAATTTAGGTGGTACCGCGATATTAACTCGCCCTAAAATTAGGGTGAGTTTTTTTATGTCTAAAATTATTTTAAAGTTTTATCATAATAAATTATGTTGATATTAAGGAGTGATTTATAATGAGATTATCAAATATGTTTTTAGGAACTTTAAGAGAAGTTCCAGCAGAAGCAGAAATTTTAAGTCATCAATTGATGCTTAGAGCTGGTATGATAAGAAAATTAGCTTCTGGTGTATATAACTATATGCCTATAGGACTTAAAGTTTTAAAGAATGTAGAAAATATAGTAAGAGAAGAAATGGATAAAGCTGGTGCACAGGAGTTTTTAGCTTCAGCATTACTTCCTTCTGAACTTTGGAAAGAATCAGGCAGATGGGATGTAATGGGACCTGAAATGTTTAAGCTTAAAGATAGAAATGAAAGAGAATTTTGTTTAGGACCAACACATGAAGAAGTGTTTACTGAGTTTGCTAGAAATGAAATAAAATCTTATAAACAATTACCTATAAACTTATATCAAATTCAAACTAAATACAGAGATGAAAGAAGACCAAGATTTGGAGTTATGAGATCTAGAGAATTTATAATGAAAGATGCATACTCTTTTGACAAGGATAATCAAGGGTTAGATGAAGCTTATGAAAAAATGTATCATGCTTATCACAATATATTTACAAGATGTAGATTAGATTTTAGCCCTGTAGAGGCAGATTCTGGTGCTATGGGAGGATCAGGCTCTGCTGAATTTATGGTTAAATCTGAAGTTGGAGAAGATGAAATAGTTTTTTGCAATTGTTGTAAATATGGTGCTAATATGGAGAAAGCACCAGCTGTGGCTGAAAAAGCAGAAAGTGAAGAATTAAAAGAAGTAGAAAAGATTTATACACCACATTCAAAAACTATAGATGAACTAGTAGAGTTCTTGAATATAGACAATAAAAAATTAGCAAAAACTATAATTTACAAAGCTGATGATAAAGTAGTGGCTGTTATGGTAAGAGGAGATAGAGAAGTTAATGATACAAAAGTTATAAATGCTCTAGGAGGAGTATTAGAACTTGCATTAGCTGACAATGAAACTGTTGTTAAATCAACAAATGCTGAAGTTGGATTTGCTGGGCCTATTGGAATAAAGGTTGATACATTACTTGTAGATGAAGAAGTTAGCAAAATGTATAATTTTGTAGTTGGTGCTAATGAAACAGAATACCATCTTAAAAATGTTAATTATGGAAGAGACTTCGAAGGTGTGGTAGGAGACTTTAGAAAAGTTACTAAAGAAGATAAATGTCCAAAATGTGGTGGAGATATTACTATTGCTAGAGGTGTTGAAGTAGGTCATATATTTAAATTAGGAACTAAATATTCAGATGCTATGGGAGCTAACTTTATAGATGAAGATGGTAAAAGCAAACCATTAATTATGGGATGCTATGGTATAGGAATAAACAGAACAATGGCAGCTATTATAGAACAGCATCATGATGAAAATGGTATAACATGGCCATTAGAAATTGCGCCATATCATGTAGTTATTGTACCAGCAGTAATGAAAGATTCAGCACAGGTTGAAGCTGCTGAAAAACTATACAATGAATTAAAAGCTTTAGGAGTTAATGTACTTTTAGATGATAGAAATGAAAGAGTAGGCGTTAAATTTAAAGATTCTGAGCTTATAGGAATACCTATGAGAATAACTGTAGGTAAGAAAATATCAGAAGGAATTGTAGAATTTAAACTTAGAACTGGGGAAGAACTTGAGTTAATAAAATTAGAAAATGTTATTGAAAGAATTGAAAAAGAATTTAAAGATAACAATCTTAAAATAAAATAAATATTCTTATTAAATAACTTATGCAATTGAAAATTGACAATTATCTTACAGTAATTATCAATTATATAAATATAAGTGTTTATAGTAG
>NZ_JACSQB010000072.1 GCF_014836835.1 Clostridium faecium
ATAGTATGTCTTTCTTTATTATACATTTTTTATCTTACAAATAAATTAATTATAGATTACAAAATAATAAGATTTGATAAAAATTTATAATTTAAATAAATTTTTAATTTTTAATAAAAAATTCACTTTAACTTTATTGAAAATATAACAATGTTAAATTATTGATATTTTTATTTATTAAAGGAAATGTAATTACAAAAATAGAATATGAATTTAATTATTTTTGTAATGTAATTTTACTTAAGTAAGGAGGGTATAAAATGAAATTTGAAAAATCATGTGGTGCAGTAGTATATAGAAATATAGATAATAATTTAGAGTTTTTAGCAGTTAAAAGTAAATGCTCTGACCAGTGGGGATTTCCGAAAGGTCATGTTGAATTTGAAGAAACTGAAGAAGAAACTGCCAAAAGGGAAGTTTGGGAAGAAGCAGGCATAAATATAGATATTATTGATGGATTTAAAATGAATATAAATTATAATATAAAAAAAGATATAAAAAAAGAGGTAATATTTTTTTTAGCTAAATTATCAGAAAAACCAGCTATAATAAATTTCAAAGAAATTCATGAATATAAATGGGATAATTTTGAAAACATGCTTAATTTATTAACATATAACAATCAAAAGGATATACTAAAAAAAGCTTATAATTTTCTTCAAAATAAAATCAATTAACATGCTTATACAAATTCAGCAATTAAAAATTGACCATTGACATATGATTTCATATAAAAAAAGCATGGTCTCCCATGCTTTTTTCTATTTTAGGTTTTCTATACTTTTAAGTACAGCTTTATACATTTCTTTATATTTTTCACCTTTTGCTTTTTCTTCTTCAACAACTTCTGCTGGAGCTTTTGATACAAATCTTTCATTAGATAATTTCTTTTCAACTCTATCTATTTCTGATTCTAATTTGGCTTTTTCTTTGTTTAATCTTTCAAGTTCTTTTTCTACATCTACAAGTTCTAAAAGTGGCATGTAGATTTCTGCACCTTTTGAAACTACAGTAACTACATTTTCTGGTGCCTCTTCTTTAGAAGATAATATTATAACTTCACTTGCAGAAGCTAATTTTTCAAAGTAAGATATTCCTTCCTTAAATGCTTCCATTGCTTCTGTAGCATAAATGTAAGTTTTAGCTTTTCTTGAAGGTGGTACATTCATTTCACTTCTTGCATTTCTAGTGTTTTTTATAGCATCTATAATATAGTTCATATATTCTTCAGCCATTTTATCTTCTAATTCTTCTTCAAATTCAGGCCAGTTAGAAACAGTTATAGATTCACAATCTGCTTTTAAATGAGTATATATTTCTTCTGTAATAAAAGGCATTACAGGGTGAAGTAATTTTAATCCTGAAACCAATACTTTGTTTAGAACATTTAATACTACTCCTTTAGTTTCTCTGTCTTCACCATATAATACTGGTTTTACTAATTCTATATACCAATCACAAAATTCAGTCCACATAAAGTCATGTATCTTTTGAAGGGCTATACCAACCTCAAATTTCTCTATATTTTCTGTAACTTCTTTAACAATAGTATTTAATCTTGATAATATCCATCTATCTGCTATTGAATAATTTTTATTATCTTTAAATTCTTCCATTAATTCTTCATCAAAATTCATCATAACAAATCTTGACGCATTCCAAATTTTATTAGCAAAATTTCTAGCTGCTTCAACTCTTGATTCATAGAATCTTATATCATTTCCTGGTGCATTTCCTGTAACTAATGAAAATCTTAGTGCATCTGCACCATAGTTATCAATTACCTCTAATGGGTCTACACCGTTATCTAAAGACTTAGACATTTTTCTTCCTTGATCATCTCTTACAATACCATGAATTAATACAGTATCAAAAGGTGTTTCTTTCATATTGTATAATCCTGAGAAAATCATTCTAGCAACCCAGAAGAAAATAATGTCTGGTCCAGTAACTAAAGTACTAGTTGGATAGAAATATTTTAAGTCCTCTGTTTTTTCTGGCCATCCTAATGTTGAAAAAGGCCATAATGCTGAACTAAACCAAGTATCTAAAACGTCACTATCTTGCTCTAAGTTTGTAGAATTACATTTAGTACATTTTTCTGGTGCATCTACTTTAACTATTATTTCACCACAATCTTTACAGTACCAAACTGGAATTCTATGTCCCCACCATAACTGTCTTGAAATACACCAATCTTGAATATTTTCCATCCAGTTAAAATAAATTTTTTCAAATCTTTCTGGAACAAATTTAGTTTTCTTTTCTCTAACCACCTCTATAGCTGGTTTTGCAAGAGATTCCATCTTAACATACCATTGTTTTGATAACATTGGTTCAACAGTTGTATTACATCTATCATGAGTTCCAACATTGTGATTATGAGGTTTTATTTTAACTAAATATCCTTGTTTTTCTAAATCTTCTACCATAAGTTTTCTAGCTTCATATCTATCAAGTCCTGAATATTTTCCATATCCTTCACTTATAGTTCCATTTTCCTCTAAGACAACTACTTCTGGAAGATTGTGTCTTTTTCCTACTTGATAGTCATTTGGATCATGAGCTGGAGTTATTTTAACAGCACCTGTTCCAAATTCCATGTCAACATAATCATCTTCAACTATTGGTATTTCTCTATCTACTAATGGCAATTTAAGCATTTTGCCAATTAAATGTCTATATCTTTCATCTTTAGGATTTACTGCAACTGCTGTATCTCCTAGTAATGTTTCTGGTCTTGTAGTAGCAATTTCAATTTTTTCATCACTACCTACTACAGGATAATTAATATGCCAGAAGAATCCTTCTTGTTCTTCATATTCTATCTCTGCATCAGAAAGTGCTGTCATACATTTTGGACACCAGTTAGTGATTCTATTTCCTCTATAAATGAGTCCATCATTATATAATTTTACAAACACTTCTCTAACTGCTTTATTTAAATTTTCATCCATTGTAAAAGCTTCACGAGTAAAGTCTGCTGAACATCCCATTTTTTTAAGTTGTTCTCTTATTCTATCTCTGTATTCGTCTGTCCACTCCCAAACTTTTTCAAGGAAAGCTTCTCTTCCCATTTCTTTCTTTTTTAATCCTTTTTTAAGAAGTGAATTTTCAACCCTTACTTCTGTTGCTATACTAGCATGATCTTCCCCTGGTAACCAAAGAGTGCTGTAACCTTGCATTCTTTTAGTTCTTATTAAAATATCTTGAAGAGTGTTATCAAGAGCATGACCTAAGTGTAATTGACCTGTTATATTTGGAGGTGGCATTACTATTGTATAAGGCTTTTTACTTTTATCTACTTCTGGAGTAAAAAATTTTTTTTCTTGCCACCATTCATATAATCTTTCTTCAAAATCTTTTGGATCATAATTCTTAGCTAGGTTTTTATTATCTTCCATATTGAGTCCTCCTTTAATTTTTTTCATATAAATAACATCACTTATTGATTGAATAAACTTTAACATCAAATTTAACCATAAAAAAAGAGCCTTTCATCCGCAAAAGGACGAAAAACTCGTGGTACCACCTTTTTTCCCTGCAAAATTACAGGCTCATATAAACTAACGATTTGACAACCGTCTTTATCTACTAACAACTATTCGATAAAGAAACTCCAAAGCTACCTTCAGATTATTCCATATAGAAGACCTTTCAGCCATAGAGTCTTCCTCTCTTAATATTTCCAAATCTTACTCCTCTTTTTCAATGTTTTTATCACTGTTTAATTGTTAATACATTATATAGAATAACTAATAAAAAGTCAATACTATTTTAATAAATTAATTAAAATACATGAATTTAAAAATAAAGTGTAAATATTTTTAAAATCTAGTATAAAAAATCTTTTTGTGGTAATTATTACAAATAATAAAGAACATTTTATTGGAGGGTTATAAATGAGCTATTTTGATAAAGCTAATGAGCTTTATAATAATAAAAAATATGAAAAGGCTATTTCTATGTATACAAAAGCAGTAGAAATGAAAGAAAATGAAGCGGCTTCACTATACAATACAGCAGTTTGTTTTATTAAGTTAAAAGATTTTCCAAAAGCCATTGCCACGTTGCACTGTGCTTTAAGATTAAAAAGAGAAAGTTCTTATTTTTTTAATTTAGGCTATTGCCATGCTATGCTTAATAATAATAACAAAGCTCTAAACTACTTCAATACTGCTTGGGCCTTGGACCATAATGATAAAGAATGTGAAAAGGCTATAAATATAATACTTGAAACCTATTACAACAAAAATAAGACTTCCTAAATAGGAAAGTCTTATTTTATTATTATAAATTATTTATAATAATTTAAAGTTTAAAATTCATATCTATGCTCCATTAAATAATAAAGTCAGCACATCTATAATACTTTGTCTTGTCTATGGCAGCGAACAGTGTTCACATATTATTACCATTCTCCAACTATTGAAGCATTTCTATGATCTTTATCAAAATTATTATTGTCAAAATAGTTTCCTCCACTATAGAATGTAGGATCTACATTTATCCATCTTTGTGAAGCATCATCATAAAATTGATTCCAAGAATGGTTTACCCATTGTCGTCCATTAAATCCTTCCCCTATTACCATTCTCACTTTAATATCATTTGCCCTACACATAGCAACAAAAAGACATGCGTAATCGAAACATACACCTTTCCTTGTATTAAAAGCTTCAATTGCTCCAGATTTTATACTCAAATTATTATTTATTACATTTAGAGCTTTATTATCATCATAGGTTATTTCTTTTCCAACCCATTTATATAACACCTTTGCTTTATCATATTTTAAATCATATTCACTTGCCAAATCTATAGCAAACTTATCAATTTCTTCATTTGACTTTATACCTTCTTCTAAAGTAATGCCATTATAATAAACTATCACATTTTTGTTAATATAATTACTAAAAGGTACTTCTTTTTTTCCTTCTTTATCCTCAACTATTACTTTAAATGAATCGTTTAGCACACTAGGTAAATTTTTTATAACATCAGAATTAGTTACTGGTGCTATTACTTTATTGGATATATAGGTATAAAGTTCCGATTCATTAAGTGCTTCTATATAGTTCTGATTTTTATTAAATATAGCTGCAAAGCTCAATAAAAAAGCTAAAATAATAGAATAACATATTCCTTTTGGAATTTGAAATACTCCGCCAAAAATTCTTCTAGTTAAATTGCCTTTTCTTTTTAAATTATTATCTATGCCATCAAAAATAGGATATAAAGTTATGTTATTTATAAGGTGAAATATAATAATAATAATGCTATGAATTATAAGAATTAATGCTATTCCAATTAACCATCTCACTATTGTTGGATTTTTTTCTCCAAAGGTCATTATGACTTTAGGTATATATTTATATATATTATTAAACGTACCTTGATTATGCAAATTAAAAACCTCACCTATATAATGTGTTCCTAAAAAAATTGAAACAACAAAAGATAGGCTTGCTATTACAGAATTAATAGTTTCCTTCAAAGCAGAAGCTGAATATTTAAACAAAAATCCCTTTAAAACTGGATATAACAACGCAGCAATCAATCCTATTGTAATTACATTATATTTCACTTTACTCACCGCCCTTTATTACTTATATGGATATATCTATTCACAATTTTCAACATTTATCAGCTTTACTTATAAATTGAAAATTGACCATCTTCTTATAAAATTTCAATTTTAAATTAATACCACATTTAGAAAAGCTCCTTTAGAACTTCTTTTATCTCATCATATTTATATCCTCTTCTCAGTAAATAATCATGAAGTTTTTTATATTGCTTTTTACTGTCATTTTCAGATTTTGTGATTATATTAAATCTTTTAGATGCAATATTCATTAGTTCATCAAAATCACTTGATGTTTCTTCTATTACCTCCTTATCATCTTCTTCAACAACTAATTTATTCAATACTTCATTTACTATTTCAAAATTATACCCATTTCTTAAAAGATAATCCCCTAATTTTTTCTTTAATTTAAGTATGCTGTTTTCACTTTTACAAAGCAACTTATACTTTTTTTCCCCTAATTTATAAGCTATATCCATTTCTTCCTCTGAAGAAATATTGTTCAAATAAAAATTTATCTTATCCTCATCTATTCCCTTATTTAAAAGAGAATATCTTATCTTTCCTTTTCCCTGAACCCTAATTTTTTCTTTTACATATAGCTCTGCATATTTATCATCATTTATAAAAGAATAGCTTTTTAAAAACTCCATAATTCTATCTACTGTTTTTATATCATATTCTTTTTGTAATAATTTATCATACATTTCTTTTTCAGTTTTAAAACTTTTTTCTAATATTTTTAGTGCAGAATTTTTTCCCTTTATATAATTATCCTCTTCCACTATTTCAGAGAGCTTCTTTAAATCAACTACCATACCATTTTTAAGGTTATGATAATAAACAAGCTCACTACTGCAAGCAAAAGCAAACTCACCATTTAAATATATGTTTACTCTATCTTTGTTTCTCTTTTGAATTTCAATTTTAGTTATAATATTACTCATTATCTCCACTCTTTTCAGGCAATAAAATATGAATTGTAGGTTCTTTTAAAACCTTTTTAGCCACATTATAAATATCATCTTTTTTTATTATATCCATATTCTTCATATCTTCTACAAATTGATAAATATATTCTCCTTCCATAGCCTGATGAAGCACATAATTTCCTAAATCTGTTGAATCTTCTGCCGTAGATGCTACTGCAGTCTTAAATACTTTTTTCATAAGATTTATAGTACTATCATCAAAAACTACTCTTTTTTCTACAATGTTGCAAATACAATTATCTATAATATTCATAGCTTCTTCTACATATTCTTCTGATACAGAAGTATAAATATATAAACTTTTAATTTTGTCACTTAAATCTAACATTGTATAAATATCATAGGCTAGTCCTCTTTCTTCCCTCAGTTCTCTAAACAATATAGAATTGCCACTTTCCCCTAATTTATGATTTAATACTCTAAGGGCAAGCTCTTCTTCTGGTGTAAGATTATCAAATGAATAAAGATAAACTATGGTGCTTTGTTCAATATCCTTTTTATAAGATATTTTAGTTTTATGAAGGTTTTTTTCTACACTTACTGGAGGTTTTATAAAATCTTTCTTTTCCCAATGTCCAAAATATCTTTCTACCAAAGATTTTATATATTCATGGTCATTGTTAGAAACAACAGTTATATAACAATTGTTTGGTACATAATAAGTTTTATAAAACTCAACCAAGTTTTCTCTAGTCATTTTTCTTATATATTTTTCTTTACCTATGACATCGCATTTTAAAGGACTGGTTAAAAAAGCTGCTTTATTGACTTCTTCAATACTAAACTCTTCTAAATCATCCTTTACACTTTTTATTTCCGCAATAATAACTCCTCTTTCTTTTTCCATCTGCTCTTGCGGGAAAATAGAGTTTGTTACAATATCTCCCAAAAGCTTCATAGAATTTTCCACTTCTTCACTTAAAGTTGTGGTGCTAAATACTGTACAGTTGTAATCAGTATAAGCGTTATACTCTCCTCCTAAACTTTCAAGTTCATTATTTAAAGTTTCATTGTTTCTGTTTTTAGTTCCTTTAAAAAGCATATGCTCAATAAAATGAGCAATTCCTCTTTCTTCTTCTTTTTCATATAATGCTCCTATATTTATTCCTACATGAATTGAAGATATTTGAGTGTCTCTTTTTATAGTAATTAATTTTATGCCATTTGTTAGTGTTGTTTCGGAAGTATCAAAAATATGTTTCTTCATATTTGCTCCTTTTTTAAAAATTATTATAATCTCTCTAAAATACTATAATATATTAACTTTTGTAAATCAATTAACCTTCAATTAAATTTATTTATCATTATATTTTTATTAAATTTGCACAAATTATATAGAGTTAATATATTTTTTTATTTTATTAATTGCTATTATATGAATACTATGTTACTATTAGATGTATTTCAATGCAATTAATATGTAATATACACACATTTAAACCAAATAATAGAAAGAGGAATGTTAATGAATAAAATTAAATTTGACGATTTAGGTCTTAAACCTTCTGTATTACGTGCGATAAATGACTTAAAGTTTGAATTTCCTTCAGAAATACAAGCAAAAAGTATTCCTATTAGTTTAGAAGGACACGATATAATAGGTCAAGCGCAAACAGGAACAGGTAAGACTTTAGCTTTCGGAGCACCACTTTTAAGCTTAATGGCTCCTTCAAATGGAAAGGTTCAAGCTATAATATTAGCCCCAACAAGAGAACTTGCAATACAAGTTAGTGAAGAATTATCCCGTATAAATAAATATGAAAAATATAAAATACTACCTATATATGGAGGTCAATCTGTTGAAAAACAATTAACTCCATTGAGAAAAGGTGTAGACATAATAGTAGGAACTCCTGGAAGGGTTTTATATCATATTAATAGGAGAACTTTAAAATTAGATGCTGCTAATTTTTTAATTTTAGATGAAGCTGATGAAATGTTAAATATGGGATTTATAGAAGATATAGAAGCTATCCTAAGTAATTTAAAAGAAGATAGACAGACTTTATTATTCTCTGCTACAATGCCAAGACAAATAAAGAATCTAGCTAAAAATTACATGAAAAAAGATGCTCAACATGTAGCTATAGCTAAAAAATCTTTAACAGTTTCTAAAATTGGGCAGTATTATTTTGAAGTTAATCCAAAAAATAAATTTGAAGTGCTATGCAGAATATTAGATGTAGATGCACCAAAAAGTGCTATATTATTCTGTAAAACTAAAAAAGGTGTAGACGAATTAGTGGAGGCTCTTCAAAGTAAGGGATACATAGTAGAAGGTATGCACGGCGATATGAAGCAGACTCAAAGATTAAATACCTTGAAAAAATTCAAAACTGGTCATTTAAATTATTTGATTGCAACAGATGTGGCTGCACGTGGAATTGATATAGAAGATATAACTCACGTTATTAACTATGACCTTCCACAAGATAGTGAATCTTATGTACATAGAATAGGAAGAACTGGAAGAGCAAATAAAGAAGGTACTGCCTATAGCTTTGCAACTCGTAAAGAAATGTCTATGATAAGACAAATAGAAAATGATACTAAAAGTAAAATTTTAAGAAAACAAATCCCTACTTTAGCTGAAATATTTGCTTCAAAATCTGAATCTATATTAGATTCTATAAGAGAAACTTTAGAAGAAAATTCTTATGAAAACTTTATTCAAACATCTAAAGATCTTATAAATGAATTTGGAGCAGAAGATGTTACTGCATCTTTAATTAAAATACTTTTTGATAGAGAACTAAATTTTGAATACACAGAAGATAAGATGAAAAATGATGAAATGTCTAGATTATTCTTCTCTGTTGGAAGATTAGATAATGTATCTACTAGAGATTTAATTAAATTCTTAGATGATACTGCTGAAGTTAAATCTAAAGAACTAGGACGTATCGACATATTAGATAAGTTCACATTTGTAGATGTACCAAGCAATTTAGTAGATACTATAATCTCAAAAAGCTCTGGAAGAAAAATTAATCAAAGAAAAGTTAGAATAGAATTATCTACTAGAAGAAAATAATTCTTATCTAAAAAATTATAAACCCTTGTTATTACTGAATTTCAAGATTTGAATTTAGTAATAACAAGGGTTTTTATTTTTATCAAATTAATTTATTTAAATAGATTCTTCAATAAAATTGATTATGTCACTTTGAAAAAAATAAATTCAGAATTTCTCTTATAAAAGTTAAGTACCAATAATTATCCATTGTATAAAGGTGCAGTATAGCCCAAAAGAACGCCAATAAAATTACCTAACACTCTGGATAGACTAGCTCCCTTAATTGCTTCTAGCCTCTTGCATTGCTTTTTCTCCTTTTTCCTGTGCATCTTTTAAAGCTTCATCTACGGACTTTTCATTAGCAAATACTTTTTCAAGTTCTTCTCCTAATACATCTAAAGCTGGAATAACTCCTATTGACCTAGCTCCACTATATCCTTTATCTAATGTTTTCATAGGAATTTCTTTTCGTGGATTTTCTTTTAAGAATTTTTTATAGCTATCAAGTTCTAAAGCTGATTTTCTAACTGGTATATAGCCAGTTTTCATTGAAAAGTATGCAGTATTCTCTGTATTAATTAAATGTTTAATATATAGCCAAGAAGCTAATTTTTCCTCTTCACTGCCAGTATTAAAAGCTGCAACATTTGTTCCATAGTAAAGTTGTACATCTTCTTTATAGGTTGGTAATGGTGCTAAAGACCAGTTTCCTTTCATTGATTTTTCAATATAAGGTATCGCTGAAGTTGATGCTATACACATTGCTGACTTTTCTTGAGTTAATGTATTATTTGGATTTTTATCCTCTCCAGCAAGTCTAGCAACTTTACTTTGAATCATATTATTAATAAGGTTAACTGCTTCTTTAGTTTCTTCCTTATTAAAATTAATTTTATCTGATTTTTCATCTATAACTTCTTCACCAGCTTGTCTAACCCAAATAGCTATATCTGTTGAAATATTATTTGGAAAAGCAACTCCATAAACCTCTGGTTTTCCGTCTTTATCATTATCTACAGTTAATTCTTCTGCTGCTTTTTTAAATTCATCCCATGTTTTTGGAACCTCTACATTTTTTTCTTTAAGCATGTCTTCATTATAGTAAAGCACCATTTGACTTTTATTAAAAGGAAGAGCATATTGCTTTTCTCCCCAAAGACCATCATTTAAAAATATAGGATAAATATCCTCTACTTCTTCCTTAGATAGCCCTACTTTGCTATCATCTATGTATGGTTTTAAATCTTCTACTAAATCTTTATCAATATACCAAGATAATCTATTACAATATATTTGAGTTATATTAGGCAATGTATTACTCTTTGCTGCTCCCATAAGTTTTTCAAATAAATCTCTATATCCACCTTGATTTACTAGCTTTACCTTAATATTTGTATTTTCTTTTTCAAAATCCTCTGTTATTTTTTTCAGTGCCTCTTCATTTTCTCCTTTCATTGAGTGCCAAAATTGAATTTCTACATTATCCTTAATTTCAGTGGAAATTACTGCTTTTGCTTCCTCCTCATTGTTATTTTCAACCTTACTACAACCTACCGTTGATAAAATTGTAATTCCAGTTAAAATTATAGCTAATATTTTTTTCTTCACATAAACCCCTTCTTTCTTTATTATATATGATTAACCTTTTATTCCACTGCTACTTACACCATTTATAATACGTTTAGATAGTAGTATGTAAATAATTATCATAGGTAAAATTATTATTGTTGTAGCTGCCATTAATAAATTATAATCTACCCCTACTTCTGATGAAAATTTGGCAAGTACAGTAGGAAGAGTTCTCATTTCTTCTGAATTTGTTACAATAAGTGGCCACATAAAAGCATTCCAACTATTTATTATCTTTAATATAGCTAAAGTAATTATAGCTGGTTTAGCTATTGGTACCATTACAGTACAAAGATATTTAAAATCACTACATCCATCTACCTTAGCTGCATAATAAAGTTCCTTTGGTATTCCCAAAAAATATTGCCGAAGAAAAAATATTGCAAATACACTTGCACACCAAGGAATTATTAATGCTTTATAAGTATCTATCCACCCTAATTTACTTAATAAAACAAAATTAGGTATTATAAGAACCTCACTTGGAACCATCATTGTTCCTAAAAGCAACGTAAACAACAAATCTCTACCTTTAAATTTAAAATTTGAAAAAGCAAATGCAGCTAAAATTGTAGTAAACAACTCTCCTAAAGTTATGCAAATTGTTACAATTATGCTATTAAAAATATGCCTTGTAAATTGATTTAATTTAAATACCTCAATATAATTTTCCCATTTTAAACTTTTAGGAAATAAAACTATATCTTTAGAAAATATTTCGCTTAAATCTTTTAATGAAGTCAATATCATCCATATAAAAGGTATTAGAATAAATATTGCACCTATTAATAAAAAAATATATTTAAACACTTTAAGTAATTTTTTTCCCTTCAATAAAATTTTCCCCCTTAGTAATGCACTTTCTTCTTCCCTATAAAAAGCTGTATTAAAGTAAATATAAAAATTATTATAAAAAGTACAAATGCAGCAGCTGCAGCTGTAGCAAATTGCCAATTCATATAAAATTTATTAAAGATGTAATATACAATAGTCATACCACTTTTCAAAGGTCCAGGCTTTTTATCATAAAGTATAAAAACTTCATCAAATAATTTAAAGCTACCAATTACTGAGGTTATAAATAAAAAGAATATAGTTGGTGACAGTAACGGTATAGTTATTTCCTTAAGACATTTCCATTTTGATGCCCCATCTATCATTGCTGCATGTTGATATTTTTTATCTATATTTTGAAGTCCTGCTAGCAATATAACTATTTTATATCCAATACCTCTCCAAATATTTAAAAATATTAAAAGAGGCAGTGTCCAAAAACTTTCATTTAAAAATTCCTGAGGCGGTATATTAAATATTCCTATAATATTATTCACAAAACCATAATCACTACTAAATATCCATCGCCAAACTATAGAAATAGCTACAGCAGATGTAACGAAAGGTAAAAAATATATACTTCTAAAAGCATCTTTAAATTTTATATTACTATTAAGTATTAATGCAAAAATTAAAGCTATAGTTATAGATAGTGGCACTGATACTAAAACATATATAAAAGTATTTTTTAATGCTAAATAAAAATCTGGATCTGCGAGAACATATTTATAGTTTCCCAGTCCTTTCTCATAAACGACATCTTTTATATAATCAAATTTAATATAGAAGCTCATAGATAATACATTAATTATCGGATATATTTGAAACAATAAAATTATAATAAGACTAGGAAGTAAGTAAAATATAGCTTTTTTATTTCTATTCATACTTTACTCCTTTAGATTATGAATTTTCTTAAAATTCAAGCTCACTTTATCTTTATAAAGAAAGCTTGTATGTTTTGTAGTAATTACGCGAAGTAAGCTTTCTCCAACTCTTACTTTTAGATAGACATCCCTTCCCATAGGTTGTACATCTTCAATGATTCCTTGAATATAATTTTCATTTATATTTTTTTCTACTTTTCTTACTTCTATATCTTCTGGTCTTATGGCTATAATTCCCTCATTGAGATTTTTATCTTTCTTAAAGATACTTGTTATATAATCATCCTTTTCTAGTATATTGATTTTGGGATTTCCAATAAATGAAGCAGAAAAAATAGAATTTGGATTATCATAGAGCTCTTTAGGAGTAGAATATTGTATACATTTTCCTTGATTCATAAGCAAAATCTTATCTGATATACTGAGCGCCTCCTCTTGGTCATGGGTTACAAATAAAGTTGTTATGCCAGTTTTCTTTTGAAGAAGCTTAATTTCTTCTCTCATTTCCACTCTTAATGCCTCATCAAGATTAGAAAAAGGTTCATCCATAAGTAGAACTGTGGGTTCTTTAATAATTGCTCTTCCAATTGCAACTCTTTGCTGCTGTCCTCCTGAAAGCTCCTTTGGTTTCCTGTTTAATAATTCCTCAACATGAATTAATTTGCTAATTTCCTTTGCTTTTTCTAAAGCTTGTTTTTTCTTTATTTTCTTCATTCTTAAAGGAAACATTAAATTTTCTGCAACGGTCATATGAGGATATAAAGAATAGTTTTGAAATACCATTCCAATGTTTCTATCTTCAATGGAAACATCATTAATTTTTGTATTGTCAAAATAAATCTCACCTTTTGTAGGCTCTAAGATACCTGATATCATAAAAAGTAATGTACTCTTTCCACAACCGCTAGGACCTAATATGGTAACAAGCTTACCATGTTCCATTGTTATACTTAAATTATTCACAGCTTTAACATCTTCATATGTTTTTGTTAAATTATTTATTGCAATTTTCATAGACTTTATCACCTATTTCTTTAGTTGTCATTAATATGAATTTCCATGGTAATGTTAACATTTATTAAATTATTTTTCCAATAGGATATACATATAATTATCTACTCATCTATTAAATATATAAATAATTCAAATTAAATACTTTGTCCATTTTTAAAAATACCAATTAAAAATCTTTAAATTATTAAAATAAATTGCAAAATAAAAAATACTAAAATGTAAAGTCAAACAGTTTTCTAGTGTTTTTCATAGTTTTAACTATTTTATTTATAGACAAAAAAGGAGAAGTTTTTATTACTTCCCCTTTTTATATAGAATTAAACTAAAATTTATTTTATTATTACTTTTAATTCAAGTTTGTATTGGCTGTCATTTATATTCTTTCCTTTTATAACACCAATATATGTTTTTTCTCCTGCTACAGAAGTGTCTATAACTTCATCTTCAGTTTGCCACTCCACTTCTACTATTTTAGGTAATATATCATTCATTGTCATTCCATCTTGTAGAACACATATAGCATGTGGAAGCATAGCAAATTCATTTCTATTGATAGTTATAGGTTTAGATTTTATGTTTACAATATCAAAATATTGAACTAATTCTTTAATATATAATAAGATTTCATCATTTACAATTGCTTGTCCACCTAATCCATATACTTTTTTACTTCTTAAAAGATTAGTATACACAATAGTATTAAAATTGACACTCTCTTTATCTACTAAAACTAATGGAGAACCTGTAGTTGCTGCAGCAGCACTTCCTGCTAATGCATCTGGATAATTCATGCCTGTAGCCACGTAAAGTTCATCATAACTTAATCCATCTGCAAAAGTAGTTAATATATTCATATTTGTTTCAAATCTATTTTTTCCACCTATTCTAATTGGATTTGGGAATAGAGATGCAACTTTATCACTTATAACTCCAGTTCCACCTATAATTGCAGTGTTACTAATTTCACTTGAATCTATAAAATTTTTTACATCGCTGTTCATATAATTACTTGGAGTTAATAAAATTGGCATTGAAAGTTTCCCTGCCACTGGAGCCATTGATAATGCATCAGTATAGTTTAATCCATAAGCAACAGCTATTCCATTTTCAGTACCAACTTCCTTAGCTATATTTATTGCTGTAACATATCTATCTTTTCCATCAATTCTTTTAGTTTCAATTCCCATAGATGTTAATTCTTTTTCTATATCTTTAGATACAACACCATTCCCACCAACTATAATAACATTTGAAGCTCCTAATCTTGTTATTTCATTTTTTACAGATTGAGGTAATTTTCCACTTTCTGTTAATAATATTGGCGCACCATATTTTGCTGCTAATGGTGTAGCGCTAAGTGCATCTGGATAGTCTTTTCCAGTAGCTATTACTACAGTGTCTGAACCATCTTTCCATTTTTCTTTTGAAATAGCTACTGCTGTTTCGTATCTTCCTGTATTATTTCCACCATAAAGCCTCTTAACAATGGTTTCTTCCTTTGGTTCTAACCACTTTCCAGAAAAATATATTTCATCTTCTTTACTACTTCTAGCTTCATTTTGTAACATGGCTTTTACAGATTGTGTATCTTCTGTTCCTTCTGCAAAAACTATAGTACTATTAAATAATAAAGCAGCTAATAGTCCACAAATAAAAATTTTAAAAACACTTTTTTTCATTAACTTTATCTCCCCTTTTTGGTTTATCTATTAAATGCTACCATAATTTATTTATATTTTCAATTTAAATTTAATAAAAATTTCATAAAAAATTCATGTTTTTTTCAACTTTATTTAACTGTTTTTAACATTAAATAGTCTAATTATAATATATTTTTAAAATATTTTGTCGAATTTTATATATAAAAAATAGAGTTTAATTCTAAATTTAGAATTAAACTCTTTACTTTAAAATATATATTTTAATCAAAATCAATGGATAACCTGACCATATCTATACATTGTATTCCATTCTCTATGATAGGTTCATTATAATGTTTTATAAAAAAATTATTATCTATGCTTTTCATCCTAAATCCACATTTTTGATATAGTACTAATTGAGAAATACTAGAATTTCCTGTGCCCACTTCTAGGGTTTTAACAGATAATTTCTTTGCTCTTTTTATGGCATCTTTAATTAAGATTTTTCCTATTCCTTTTCCTTGCATATTTTCCTTCACAGCAATATTTACAAGTTCCATTGTATCTGGTCTAGTTTTAATTAATACATATACTCCTGCTACTGCATTATTAATCTCTGCAATATACACTTCCCCTCTTGAAGTATATTCTTTTATCAAATCTAAAGATGGGTCTGCTAATAATAACAAATCATATGGACATAATTCTTTATTTTCTATTTTTTTAATCCTTAACTTATCTATAATATCCTTCATTCATTAACCCTTTCTATTTCTATTTTATTATAAGCAAAATTTTATATAAAATCATCACTAATTATATATTTAACTTAAGAATTTATTTCTTTAAGAAATTTTTCATATATATCTTTCATAAACTAATATAGATAAACAACTTTAAAGTTAGTTTATCTATATAATTAACGAGGTGGCTTTATGAAATTATTTTATAAAATGTTTATTACACTTCTTGTCATATTAATAATAGAATATTTAATTATTTTTTTACTTTATTATTTTTTAAATTAATTCTCCATTTATACCTACTGTTACTTCTCTATACGGTACTATAGTTTGTGATTGAAGCATTGCACTTTTAACTGAATTTACTATACCAGAGCAGCAAGGTACTTCCATTCTAATAACAGTAATACTTTTTATATTGTTACTTTTTAAAATTTCAGCTAATTTTTCTCTATAATAATCATTGTCATCTAATTTAGGACAACCTATTACAGTTATATGATTCTTTATAAAATCTCTATGAAAATTTGCATAGGCATAAGCAGTACAATCTGCAGCTATTAATAAATTTGCTCCTTCAAAATAGGCTGCATTAGGATTTACTAATCTTAACTGCACAGGCCATTGAGTTAATTCTGAATTAATAATACTCTCTTCTTCTTTGTTAGAATTATATTTATCATTTTTTAAAGCTGCTGTGTTTAAACTTACTGCTGATTTTCTTTCAATTTTCTTTGCCATTGTTCCAGGGCATCCACAAGGCATAGGTTTTTCTTCTTTACTTTCTTTTTGATTTTTATCCATATCCTCTATTCTTCTTTTTACTGCTTCATCATTATAAGCTTCTGCTTCTCTTTCAATTATTTCAATAGCACCTTCAGGACAATTTAAACAATCTCCTAATCCGTCACAATATATATCACTGACAAGTTTTGCCTTACCATTAACTATTTCTATAGCTCTTTCATGACATGCATTTACACATATTCCGCAACCATTACATTTTTCTTCATTTATATGAACAATTCTTCTAATCATAATATTTACCTCCATAATATAACTTAAAACTTACTTTCAATTGCACTCTACTTTATGATTAGATTATATCAATTTACATATAATTAGTATGTAACCTATGTTACAAAGCTATTTTTTTATAATTCCAATTTTGTATGAATTTTTAATAGTTTTTATTTTTTCCTCAATTCTTTTATCTAAGGCTACTATAGCTACTGTTGCAGGACCACAGCTTTTATTTACATCTACATATAAATTTTCTTCTACTATAAAATTCATTCCATTATTTTTTGCTAATTCCTTTGCTTCATACAATATCCCTTTAGAGCCTACAGGTACAATTTCCTTTACTTCTTCTAAACTTTTTAAATAATAAAGTACATCATATTGGAAAATATCCTCATCATATTCATAGTTTATTTCTCCTCCAACTTTAGGTATTCCAATAGAATAAACCGCAACTTCATCTTTTATATTATTTACTCTAAGTTTAGACTTTTCTCCAATTCCAATTACAGTCATGCCTAATCCTGTAGAAGCACAAGAGAAATTTTCTTCTGTACTTCCAGTAAGTGCAACGTTATCAATATTAGCTAATTTTAATTCACTTTTAATTCCCTTTATTATTTCTTCTCCTGTAGGTTCCATTTCTGCACAGACATTATCAATAACAGTAACTATATCTGCACCACTACTTAGTACCTCTAAAAGCCCTACTCTAACTGTATATTTCCCTGTTATAAAAGCTGGAACCTTTAATGCATCATGCGGCTTGTCTCCTATTCCTCCGCAGCTATCACAAGCAATTACCATAGATTTATTTTCATCTATATCTATTAACACTAAATCTCTTATTTTATCTATTTTCATGTAAATTATCCTCCTAGCATGATTATCTCTTATCTTTTACAGTTTTATTATACATTAAAATTATTTTATATAATTTAAAAAATAATATTTAATTTCTATTATGATACCATATTCTTATTTGGCCTATACCAGCAATTTAGTCCTCCAAAAAAATAATTTCTTTAAATATATTTTTCAAGGGTAATATAAAAAGAAGTTTATCTTATTTTTTCATGGAAAATATATTTCTCACCTTTAATTAGCTATTTTCTTTTTATATGCCAAAATATACTAAAATCTTTGGTTTATTGTTTTCTTTCAGATGTCTTATTTGATATAATCGAATATGAATTATAGATTTTCTTAATAATATACTTAAAGAATGGAAAATTGACCACTCCTTACCTAACAGAGGAAGTCCTTTAGAGTTTCCATGTAGTTTAAACAAAAATTAGTTATAACTTGAAATTTTTTACTTTGATTTTATTTAAAATCTATAATTTTCTTATAAACCCTAGGGGTGGAAAAACCATAATTGTCCATTGTCAATGGGTAATTCTTAATTACATAAGTATAAAATAAAAGATTTTATATACAAAAGGAGAAGTGAGCCGTTAATGGAAAAAGTTATGTTTAAGGGAAGTGCTATGCTTAATCCAGTACCAGTTGTATTAATCAGCTGTAAAAATACTAAAGGAAAAGATAATGTTTTTACAGTGGGATGGATTGGCACAGCTTGTACTAAGCCTCCTATGATTACAGTAGCAATTAGACCTGAAAGATTGTCCTACGAATATATAAAAGAAACTATGGAATTTGTAGTTAACCTTCCTTCTAAAGATTTAGTTAAAAAAGTAGATTTTTGTGGAGTTAGATCAGGTAAAACCATTGATAAAATTAAAGAGATGAATTTTACAATGAAAGAATGTGAAAATATTTCTGCTTCACTGATAGATGAATGTCCAATTTCTCTTGAATGTAAAGTTAAAAATATAACTCCTTTAGGTACTCATGATTTATTTTTAGCTGAAGTAATATGTTCTCATATAAACAGTGATTTAATTGACAATAAAGGTAAAATTCATTTTGAAAAAGCAAATCTTATTTCTTATTGTCATGGAGAATATTTTCAGTTAAATTCCAAATCATTAGGTTCTTTTGGATATTCTGTAATGAAAAAGAAAACCCTAAAAAAGAAAAGGTTAAAAAAATAATTATTAAATGTTGTGAAAGGTAGTGAAATCCTATGGAATTTCTAAAAGTTGCATCTGCCTGCCCTGTTACCAATGTGGCAGATATAAACTTTAACATTGAAAATATAAGAACTTGTCTTGAAGACGCTATAAAAAATAATTGTAAACTTATAGTATTTCCTGAACTATCCATTACATCTTATACCTGTGCAGACTTATTTTATCAAAGACAATTATTAGATAGAAGTGAAAATGCACTAAAAGAACTATGCGAATTTTCTACAGGTAAAGATATATTAATTGCTGTAGGTGCACCAATAGAACATAAAAATTTATTATATAATTGTGCCGTTATAATATTTAATGGTGAAATACTAGGTATAGTCCCAAAAAGTTATCTTCCTAACTATTCAGAGTTCTATGAAAAAAGATGGTTTAACAGTGGCTTGAATTTAATAAAAGAAAAGGTTTCTTTAAGCTTTAAAGAAAATATCCCATTTGGAACAAACCTTGTATTTGCTTGCGGTGATGCAAAAATAGGCTTTGAAATTTGTGAAGACCTATGGGTTACTATACCTCCTAGCAGCTATTTAAGTCTTTTAGGAGCAAATATAATATGTAATTTATCATCTTCAAATGAACTTGTAAGTAAGGCAGATTATAGAAGAAACTTAATTTCAAATCAAAGTGCAAGATGTATGAGTGCATATATTTACTCTTCATCTGGTGTTTTTGAATCAAGTACTGACTTATTATTCAGCGGACATTTAATGATAAGTGAAAATGGTACTACACTTGCTGAAAATGAAAGATTTCAAAGACACAATGAAATTATTACTTCAATTATAGATGTAGGCAAATTAAAAAGTGAGCGTTTAAAAAATGTAAGTTTTAGAGACAGTATTCGATTTTGCCCTTATGATGCTGAGATTATAGATTTCAAATTAAAAAATGATGAAGTTATAAATTTTAACCGTTACATAGATAAGCACCCTTTTGTACCAAAGGATGAAATTGAAAGAGAAAAAAGATGTAAAGAAATTTTTAATATTCAAGCATCAGCCTTAGCTAAAAGATTTTCTCATACAAAATCAAAAAAAGCAGTCATTGGTATTTCTGGTGGACTTGATTCTACCTTAGCATTACTTGTAATTGTTAAAACCTTTGACATGCTTGGTATGGATAGAAAAAATATAGTAACAATTACTATGCCTGGATTTGGTACTACTGATAGAACTTATAACAATGCTATAAATCTTTGTAAGTATTTAAATACAGATATTAGAGAAATTAATATAGTAGATGCATGTTTACAACATTTTAAAGATATAGGTCATGATGTAAATAAACATGATGTAACCTATGAAAATGTTCAAGCAAGAGAAAGAACTCAAATATTAATGGATATTGCAAATAAAGAAAATGGTCTTTTAATAGGTACAGGAGATTTATCTGAACTTGCATTAGGATGGGCTACCTATAATGGTGACCATATGTCTATGTATTCTGTTAACTGTTCTATACCTAAAACTTTAGTTAGATACTTAGTCCATTATGTAGCAGAAAAAGAGTTAGATGGTGAAATCTCTGAAATCTTAATGGATATATTAGATACACCTGTTAGTCCAGAGTTACTTCCTAAAGATAAAAAGGGAAATATTGCTCAAAAAACTGAAGATATAGTAGGTCCTTATGAGCTTCATGACTTTTTCCTATATCATTTTATAAAAGAAGGAGCAACTCCTGAAAAATTATTGTTTTTAGGAAAAGTAGCATTTAAAGAAATTTATTCTGATGAAGAAATTGAGAAATGGTTAAATACTTTCTTAAGACGATTCTTTACTCAACAATTTAAACGTTCTTGTTTACCTGATGGTCCTAAGGTAGGTTCTATAAGTCTTTCTCCTAGAGGAGATTTGAGAATGCCATCAGATGCTAGTTATAATTCTTGGTTATAACGAAAAGCCGTGGTTTTCTAATCACGGCTTTTTATTATATTAAAAAGAATGAGGAGTTAAGATAAAAATTATTTAGTAGATTTTATTTATATATATCTACAATAAGTCCTGTTATCTCATCCACAGTACTCGCTATACTTAAAGTTTCTTTTTCTTCATTTAATAACATTTGTGTAAGTTCTTCTAATTTTTTATCCACAGTTTCCACAGTTATAAAATATTGTGTCTGCCAAAAGCTTATATCTTTTTTTACAGAATACATAAAAGCAAGTACAGACTCTAAGTATTCTTTTATTTCTCTCTTATAAGCTCTAACATCAGCATAAGATTTAGTTACTACTAATTTGCTTCCTTTAGACTTTATGCTTTTCAGCATTTGTTTTAACTGCTCTTCAGATTTTTTTTGACGGGCAAAATTAAAATTTCTTGAAAAGTCATTATGCTTATTTATAGTAACTCCTTCTGTCTTTATTGGAGTTGTTCTTCCTAACTTGGATATCTCCATTTAAAATACCTCCTAATGACTATTTTGGAATACCATTTATTCTCTATAATAATTATATCGTACTATTACCATATTTTTTAAGGTCAATTTCAATTTATTTGATTTACAAAAATAGTAATAGTATAATTTTGAAATATAATAACATAGAATTTTTCCTTATCAATTTATATATATTAATTAATTATATAGATATACCTCTCTAAATTTAATCTGTATACTTAAGAATTTG
>NZ_JACSQB010000188.1 GCF_014836835.1 Clostridium faecium
TCTTTCGAAACTCAATGAATTAACTGGTTTTACCTATTTCTCTGTTTAATTTTCAAAGACCAAGTTTTTACTGTTTTACCGCCGTTTTCCGACTGCTTAATCAGTTTATCATTTATCTTTTTGCTTGTCAATAACTTTTTTTAATTTAATTTAAAAAGTTAATTTGACAGCTTGTCGCTATTGAATGTGTATCGCAGCGACAAGGAATATGATATCATAAACCATATTACATATTCATACTTTATATACCATAATTCACTATTAAATTTACCATTCTTTATTTTTCTCAATAATTCTAGCTTTTTTTTATAATGATACACCAGGTATAGTTTTTTTTAATATAACCTTAATTTTATTAATAATTACTGAATTGCGCTTTCTATTTTATTATCGATTCTTTTAATTTTTAACTTAACTTTTTTACTTACAACTAATTTAAAATTAATAGTTTAATATATAATTGTTAGTTAAAAGTTACTTTGAAAAAATATTTTCACTAACTATCATTTAGAAATATGATAACTATAAAAAAAGATTGGCTTATATAAGCCAATCTTTTTTCTATATTCCTAAAAACATTGTTGCCATTCCAAAATATATTATTAATGCTAATGCATCAACAATAGTAGTAATTAATGGACTAGCCATTATAGCTGGATCTAGTTTTAATTTTTTAGCAGCTATAGGTAAAACACAACCTACTACTTTTGCTATCACTACTGTAAAAAACAAAGTTGCACATACAGTTATTGCTACATATAGCTCTACCTTTTCCAAAAAATATACTCTTAAAAAATTTACTCCTGATAATACAATTCCTACAATAATGCTGACTCTTAGTTCTTTCCATAAAACTTTAAAAACATCTTTTAATTCAATTTCCCCTAAAGCTAATCCTCTTATAACAAGAGTTGAAGCTTGTGATCCTGCATTTCCGCCTGTATCCATCAGCATTGGTATAAATGAAGCTAATATAACTACTGATTGTAATACTTCATCATATCTTCTTATTATATTTCCTGTAAATGTAGCTGATACCATAAGAACTAATAACCACACTATTCTATTCTTAGCCAAATTAAACACATTGGTTTTTAGATACTCTTCTTCTGAAGGTCCCATAGCAGCCATCTTTTGAAAGTCTTCTGTATTTTCTTGTTCTATAATATCTACTATGTCATCTATAGTTATAATACCTACTAATCTATTTTCGTTATCTACTACTGGCATAGCTAAAAAATCGTATTTTTTAAACAAATCTGCTACTACCTCTTGGTCATCCAATGTATGAGTAGAAATTACATTATCATTCATTATATTCTTAATTAATTCGTCATCATCATTTAGTATTAGCTCTCTAATAGATAATACCCCTTCTAATTTTCTCTTCCCATTAGTTACATAACATGTATCTATTGTTTCTTTATTTAATCCTGTTCTTTTAATATGCTCTACAGCTTCCTTTACTGTCATTTCTTTTCTAAGTCTTACATATTCTATAGTCATTATGCTGCCTGCAGAATTATCTGGATAATTTAAAAATGTATTAATTAATCTTCTTTTACCTTCTTTAGTATTTTTAAGAACTTTTTTAACTACATTTGCAGGTAATTCTTCTAATATATCTACAGTATCATCTAAAAACAATTTGTCTATTATATGACTAAGTTCATCATCTGTTATAGCCTCTATAATATACTGTACATCTTCTGTAGACATATGAGAAAATACTTCTGTAGCTATATCCTTTGGTAAAATCCTAAATATAATTAGCATTTTTTCCTCATCTACTTCTTCTAAAAATTGAGCAATATCTACCGGTTTTTCCTCAATTAATAAGTTTCTTGCATCAACAAATCTGCTTGCTTTAATCAAATCTAATACTTTTCTGAATTCCATATGCAATACCTCCTATTAGGCACTGCTATCTATCTCTTATGGCTATATAGATAGCAGTGAATATTAAATTTTTTAAAATACTATAACTCCCGCCATCTTCCATAATAGCCACCTCCAAAAATCAAATTAAAAATCTCTTTACTACGCGAGTAAAGAGATTAGAACACTCAAATTTTAAGTTCCAATAAAATGTATTAATGCAACATACTCTCAACTCGTTGAGTTTTAGCTCTGTAAGACGTAGAGTAAATCTCAGCCACATTAGATAAAACCTTAATTCGATAGTATCTGCTAACCCATTGGTGTCTCTGGACATTTCTGGGCAGTGGCATGTTTTCATACAGTAACCTCACCTAACAAGATTTATTAAGTTATTTGTGAATCATCCTCACCATATCTATAATACTACTATACTCAATAAAAGTAAACCCAATACTTCTTATTTTCTATTTCTATAGAATATAATATGATCTTGCCACTTTCCATCTATATATAAATATTCTTTACTAACACCTAGTTCTTGAAAACCACAACTTTTTAATACTCTTTGTGATTTTTCGTTAGATACCATTGTACTAGCCTCTATTCTATGAAGTTCTAATTCATCATAAGCATAATCTATTGCAAGTTTTACAGCTTCTTTCATGTATCCCTTACCTTGTTCATTTTCATCTATAGAATATCCAATAAATGCATTTCTAAAAACACCCATAACAATATTATTTATCTTAATTCTTCCTATAAATTTTCCATCTTTATAAATTCCAAAATGTACAGCTTGCCCTTTTATAAACTGCTTATAACTTTCAATTAAACTTGCAGTTTGTTCTTCTAAAGTATAAAAACTTTCATCTCTTAATGGTTCAAAGGGAGTAAGATATTCTCTATTTTTAACATAGTAATTTAATATCTGTTCTGAATCCTGTGGAGTTAAAACTTTTAAGTATATGTTTTCTCCTTCTAAAATTAGCTCTTTTTCTATGTGGCTTCTTTCATAATCATTTTTATTTATTCCAAATAAAAGTTCATGCTCTGCTTTTGATTTGTTTATTATATTGTCTGATATAATACCCTCAAGTTCAAATCCTAAATTAGTAAAAGCATTTAAATTAATATCCTCTCTACAAAGTACATTTACTTTATTCACTTTATTGTTTTTGAATAATATATTTGAAATAAGAGTAATTGTATCCTTTAAATAATAATAACTTTCTTCTTTGCCTTTATAAAACTTCAGCCTAAACAAGCAACTTTTATTATTGTTATCTATTTCTATTATGTATATTCTCCCTATTGTTATACCAACATTATCTCTTATTATGTAATCTCTTGTACTTCCGTTTACTAAATTTAAACTAACCCATCTTCCTTTATTCATTATAAAATCCCTACCTTAAGCTAAAGTTTTTTAATATATCTATAATTTAATTTTATTGCTTTATTGTTAAATAAAAAATTCCCCCTTAAATAATAATTATATAGTATAATTATTACTTATTGAATACTTCACTATATTTGTAATATCATATTTTATAATATAACATTTGATAAAAATACATATACTATTTAAGTAATTATTAATGTTATCACTAAATTAATGATAACATTAGATACTTTATTCTTTTAGAAAATATAGTATTTTGTTATACTTATAATAAAAATATTAGCGAGAGGTCTGATAACATGAATAAATCTAATATTAGTAAGTTAAAACTCTTTTTAATGGGATTAGAAAATAGATTTGAAGAAAATAAATCAATTTTTAAGCATATAACAATTACTTATACTGCTGGTTTAAAGAATTTTAAAGGCATAGCCAGCCTAGAAGATGATAATTTAAACTATAACTTTAATGGAAGAACAAACTCTTTAACTATAGGTGAATTATTTAAAGAAGTTATAAAAGAAGCTGAAAATTATGAATCAGTAACTTTAACTTATAGCGAAAGAGGAGAGGCAATTTTAATAACTTGTGATAATAAAAATGTAACTATGAAAAATATCGATATAGATGAAAAAGAATTATTTTCTCCATCCGATAATTCTAATAAAAAGAATAAAAATTTTCACGGAAACACGTCTACTATATTAAATAGAGATTATTACATAAAAGTAGGAAAAGCTGACGCCCTTCTTAAAGAAATTGGAATAATGAGCAAAGAAGGTAAAATTAAAAATGATAAAATAAGAAAATACAATCAAATAGATCATTATGTAGAACTTTTAGAAGGAATATTAGATGATTTACCTAAAAATACTACTATAAACATACTAGACTGCGGATGTGGTAAATCTTACTTATCTTTTGTACTTAACTACTATTTAACAGAAGTAAAAAAAAGAAAATGTCATTTTATAGGATTAGATTATTCTGAAGGGGTTATTGAAAGTTCTAAAAAAATGGCACAAAACTTAGGATATAGAAATATGGAATTCCATGCTATAGATATCAAAAACTACGTACCAGATAAAAAAATTCATGTAGTTATATCTCTTCATGCTTGTGACACAGCAACAGATATGGCATTAGCACTAGGAATAAAAGTAGACTCAGATATAATAATAGCAGTTCCATGCTGCCATAGAGAAATGTTAGAACAATATAGTTTTGAGCCTTTTAAATCTATATTAAAGCATGGAATATTCAAAGCAAGAATGGCAGATATATTGACAGATGGAATGAGAAGCTTAATGCTTGAAGCAAAAGGTTATGATGTTTCTGTGGTAGAATATATATCACCGCTAGAAACACCTAAGAATTTAATGATAAGAGCAATAAAAAAGAAAGATGAAGATCCTAGAGCAATGGATGAATATATGTCTCTATTATCAAATCTTAATGTTTATCCTGCCTTATATAGTTTTTTAAATGAATGGTAAAAAATCTGCTTTACAAACTGTGCATTTGGGTACTTTTGTGAAATTACCCAAAGATTTAAAATTTTATAATTTCCTAAAAAATAAAAAAGCATGCTAAAGTCATGCTTTTTTATTTTTTATTGTTAGCTTAAATACAGTATAATTATCTTCTATATATATTTTAGCGCTTCCCCCTGTTCCTTCTACAATTCTTCTTACATTGTAAAGACCATATCCTCTGCCTTTTCCACCTTTAGTAGAAAAACCTCTTTCAAATATTTTCTCTATATTTTCATCTTTAACTGTTATTCCACTATTTCTAACCTCTATTATACTATTACCTTCCTCTTCATATATTTCCACCTCAATCAATTGATCTTCTTGGCATGCAACTGCTTCAAAGGCATTATCAATTAAATTAGTAAGTATTTCTGACATTTGGAAATCTTCTAATGGTATATTTTCTAATGAACTTGTTATACAATAGCAAAATCCTACATTTCTCTTTTTTGCCTCTTGGTATTTACTATATATAATTGCTCTAACTATAGTATTATCTATGTATATTATTTTCTCTATATCCATCATAGAATTACTTAACTTCCCTATATAAGCTTTTATCTTATCCTTAACTTCCTTCTCATCACTAACTTGTGCTAAACCATTTATTATATTTAAATGGTTTCTAAAATCATGCTGTCGCTGTCTTATTTCTTCTGTTAAACTTTTTAATATATTATTATATTGCTCTTGCGTTTTAGCATTATCCTTTTGCTTTTCAATTTTAGTAATATAAGAATACATAAGTATGTTAAATATAAATATCGATGATATAAGAAAAATTATCTTTAGCATGTTTTTTAAAATTATACTTTCATTAAAGTTCCATATTGTTTTTAAAATTAATATATAACTTAATAAATTAACTACAAAAAAACCTACTGCTTTTTTATCTACATTATCTATACAGTAAACTTTATCTTTTAAAACAACATTGCATATTACATATGTGAACACTAATATACTTAATTGTACAATTAAATTGTTATAATAATTGTTATTATAATTACCAACTAAAAATTTTAAAATACTTATACCTACTAATTGAAATATTATATTTAAAGATAAAACTATCAAAAACTCTACACATGTTTTAATAATGTTTCTTTTATGAACATATGAAATTAAAATTAGTATAACTAATTGACTCAAAATAGCTCCAACATATATATTATGGTTGATTAGCAGCATTATTAATATCCCTACAGTTATTATGAGAATATTTTTAAGCCAATAATTTTTTAGTCCTAGTTTTCTCCATAATATTAGCATACAAATTCCTTCAATAAAGCTAATAATAAACTCTTTAAGTATCTCCATTTACTTATCCCCTTTTAAATTAGTAGAGCTTTTAACCCCTTAAACCTTTTTGCTACTAATTTTTTAAAACTTATATCTCATACACGCTTTATTTTATAACTATAAAAAATTACACTATAGGATTTTTTAGTTTAATAATATTAATTTCAAAATAAATTTATTAATTTAGCCTCTTCTTATTTTGAAACCTTTATAAATATTAAAATTTTGATATAAGATTTAAATTTTACATTTATTAATATATTCAAAATCCTAAAATTACTTCGCTTTAACTACGCTTTTAAAAACTTCACCCTCAACTATAAAAATACTCCTGTGTAAAATCATTAAATTCTTCCATATATCATATTCTATTATAGGAAAGACATTTTTTCAAATTTTTTCAAATACTGTTTTAATTTGTTTAAAATAAAAATCCTACTACTAAAACGTTTTTACTTTCTTAAAGCCCACGTTTTACTAGTTGTTTGATATTTATAAATTAATACAAATAATGTATTATTTAGTCTAATTAATTTGATACAAACCGTTAAAAATCCTTTATTTATTACATTAAATTCAAAATATTATTTTATATAAATTTTTCACTAAATTTAATATGTAAAAAAAGCAGATTAATTACAATTTATAATCTGCCTTTTGCTTAATTCTCTTAGATAAAATAACTAATTATAATATAATTATTTTTAAATTATAATTTTATTACTCTTCTAGAATCCTCTATTTTAAGGGCTTCTTTTATTAAATCATTTATAACTTCTCCACCTATTATCATTCCAGCAACAGGAGGAACAAAAGATATACTTCCTGGTATTTGTCTCTTTGCAGTACATTTTTTCGAACCTCCAGTGCAAACACAGCCCGTTTTACAAGTTATAACATCTTCTGTTTTAGGTTTTCTTGGAGTTTCTTCAGAATATAATACTTTAGCTTTTTTAATTCCTCTTTTTCTAAGCTCATATCTCATTACTTTTGCCAATGGACATATTTTTGTATCATATATATCTGCTATTTTAAATTGAGTAGGATCTAACTTATTTCCTGTACCCATAGAGCTTATTATTGGTATTTTTTTCTCATCACAATACACTATTAAAGCTATTTTAGATGATACTGTATCTATAGCATCTACTACATAATCTGTATCCTCTGTAATTATTTCATGTATATTATCCTTAGTTACAAAAGTTTGATGAGTTATAACATTACATTTAGGGTTTATCTCAAGAATTCTATTTTTCATAGTTTCTACTTTACTTTTCCCTATAGTTTTATAAGTTGCATGTATTTGTCTATTTATATTAGTTAAACATATTTCATCATCATCTATTAATACAAGTGTTCCTACACCACTTCTTGCTAATGCTTCTGTAGTAAAGCTTCCAACTCCACCTATTCCAAATACTACGACTTTACTTTCTTTTAACTTATCTAATGGAGCTTTTCCAATTAAAAGTTCTGTTCTTGATAGTGAATGTTGAGCCACAAAATCACTCCTTTATTTTTTTCTTATAAACATATTAAATAATAATTCTTTTCAATTTAATTATCAAGAGAAATGTTATTAATAAAATATATTCTTATACTTAACTTTTATATAGGTATTATTAATCTTATTATAAATAAAATTAGTTATTATAAGCTATTATTCTATTTACTATGTTGGTAAAAATTTTATATATGAATTAAAATCTTAATTCATATATAAGTTTATCCATATGATACTAAAAGAACTCAAACATTCATTATAAAATGTTTGAGTTCTTTCTATATAGTTACAACCATCTATTAAATTTTTTGATATATATAGTTTTTACTATTTGAGTGAGAATGCAATAGGATAAAAGAATTCCAATAAGCCATGGAAAATATGTTAATGGCAATGCTTGAAGTCCTATTGATGCTCCAAAGGAAGTAAATGGTATAAATATACCTACCACAACTATAGCACCTGTTAATAATAAAACTGGAACTGTTGCTCTACTTTGAATGAATGGTATTTTCTTAGTTCTAATCATATGAACTACTAAAGTTTGTGATAATAATCCTTCTATAAACCAACCAGATTGGAATAATGCTTGCATTTCTTGAGTATTTGCTTTAAACACAAACCACATTACTAAATAAGTAATTATATCAAATATGGAACTTATTGGCCCTATAAAAATCATAAATCTACTAATATCATCTGCATTCCATTTTCTTGGCTTTCTCAAATATTCTTCATCCATAGTATCCCATGGAATTGATATTTGAGAAATATCATAAAGTAAGTTTTGTATTAAAAGATGGATAGGAAGCATAGGTAAGAATGGTAAAAATGCACTAGCAATTAGTACACTAAATACATTCCCGAAGTTTGAGCTTGCAGTCATTTTAATATACTTTATTATATTTCCAAATACTCTTCTTCCTTCTATTACGCCTTCTTCAAGTACCATTAAATTTTTTTCAAGTAAAATTATGTCTGCTGATTCCTTTGCTATATCTACTGCAGTATCTACTGATATACCCACATCTGCCTGAAGAAGAGCTGCAGCATCATTAATACCATCACCCATAAATCCTACAGTATGCCCTTTATTCTTCAATATATTAATGATTCGTGACTTTTGAAGTGGAGAAAGCTTTGCAAATATATTAGTTTTATTTACTAAATTTGATAATTCTTCATCATCCATTTTTTCTATATCAGTACCAAGAAGTATATTATCTGAGTCTATACCTACTTCTTTACATACTTTTTTAGTTACTGCATCATTATCACCAGTTAATACTTTTACACTTACTCCATTTTCCTTTAATGCCCTTATTGCTTCTGCTGCTGACTCTTTTGGAGGATCTAAAAATCCTATATACCCCATAAGTACCATGTTACTTTCATCTTTTATACTAAACATATTCTCATCGGGAATATCATTTTTTTGCGCAACTGCAATAACCCTCATTCCTTCATTATTTAATTTAGTTACCATATCAAGAACTTGATTCTTTATTTTCTCTGTAAGCTCTACTACTTCTCCATTGTATTCAGCAAAAGTACATATTGAAAGCATCTCTTCAACAGCTCCCTTGGTTACAAGCTGTCTTTTTCCATCTTCACTTTTTAATACTACTGACATCCTTCTTCGTGAAAAATCAAATGGAATTTCATCAACTTTAATATAATTTTTCTCAAGTTCATTAAAACCTTGCTCTTTTCCATGGTCTAATATTGCAACATCCATTAAATTTCTAAGTCCAGTTTGATAAAAACTATTTAAATATGCATGTCTTAATACTCTTATATCTTCTTCTCCATTAATATTTAAATGTCTTTCTACAACTATCTTATCAAGAGTAATAGTACCTGTTTTATCAGTACATAATACATCCATAGCTCCAAAGTTTTGTATGGCATCTAGTTTTTTTACTACAGTTTTATGCTTAGCCATAGAAACAGCACCTTTAGCTAAATTAGAGGTAACAATCATAGGAAGCATTTCTGGTGTAAGACCTACTGCAATAGATATTGCAAAGAGAAGTGCTTCTAACCATTCACCTGTAGTTATTCCATTCATAAAAAATACTATTGGTACCATTATAAGCATAAATTTTATAAGTAATACACTTACACTATTTACACCTTTTTCAAAACTTGTTTTAACTTTTGGTCCTGAAATAGAAGACGCCATAGAGCCAAAATATGTATCATCTCCTGTTGCAATTACCACAGCAGTTGCACTTCCACTGATAATATTTGTTCCTAATAAGCAAATGTTATCTAGTTCAGTTACTCCTAATTCTTTATCTCTTTCTTTTAAATTTGGATATTTTTCAACTGGTTCTGACTCTCCAGTAAGGGATGATTGGCTAACAAATAAATCTTTACTTGTTATTATTCTTATATCAGCAGGTATCATATCTCCTGCAGCAAGATATACTATATCTCCTGGAACCACTTCTACAATATCTATTTCTTGTTTCCCAATATCTTGTCTATTAACTAATGTAGTAGTCTTTACTAATGCTTTTAATTTTTCTGCTGCTTTATTGGATTTAAATTCTTGAAAAAATTTTAACAATCCGCTAACAATTACCATTATACTAATAATTATTACCGTTACATAACTTTTATCTTCTGGTGCAGCAAAAATAACGTCAGTTATTAGCGATACAATAGCAAGTACTAATAAAACTATAACAAATGGATTTATAAAAGCTTTAATTAACTCTATAAACCATGGTGTTGGCTTTTCAGTTGCTATTTGATTTAGTCCATATTTTTCAACTCTATCTTCTATATTTTTACTGGATAATCCATTAATACTTGTATCAAATTCTTTATAAACTTCTTCTAAATTCATCTTACTAAAATTAATAAGTCTATTTACAGAACTTTCTACACGCTTTTCTATATTTATATTTCTTTTTTTAATCATCTTTCACACCTCCAAATTGTAAAAAGGTAATAAGAAACTAAAGGTTAATAAAAATATTTTTAAAAACCTTTCTAAACTAGTATTTAATCTAAAGTAAATAAATATACGAATCATATTCAATAAAGAGAAAGTGAAGATAATAAATATGATTAATAAAAATGATATATTTTAAGAAGTTATAAAGTGGGAATTATTTATGGCTACTTTACCAAACTCTTGTGAAAAAATAGAGTTTAATATTAAAATCTTATTATTCTTTAAATATATATCCTTACCTCCACTATCCGTACTAATACTACTGTCCTCCATTTTTTTCACCTCCCGAAAATTCAAGATAAATTAAAAAAACCTCGTCAAAACTTAAACATGACGAAGTATTATAAACAACACATTCTCGTTCAAGTTTTGGCTCTGCAAGGCGATGAAATTGCATTAGATTAAGCCTTCTTTGTTCGGCAAAACCTGCTAACCAATTAAAAATGTTTCCACTTTTTCACGGCAGCAACCCGTATCCTTGTAGTAACCTCACCTACCGAGGTATATTTAATTTTCAATATTATTTTATTCTTATCAGCATATACATGTCAACATTTTTCTTATCAAATTAAGTTAACATTATGTTAAGTCATAAATTTTCTTTTTAACAAAATATAAATTCAAATGACTTCAGCTCTGTAAAAAAATCAAGCACTCCATAGAATGCTTGATTTTTATTAAACTACATTTATTTTAGCTCATGAATAAATATTCCACTTCTCAGTTTTGGTTCAAACCAAGTTGATTTTGGTGGCATAACTTTTCCTGCATCAGCTATATTCATAAGTTCTTCTATGCTTGTAGGATACATTGAAAATGCTACTTTCATACCATTTTCAACCCTTTTTTCAAGTTCTTTAAGCCCTCTTATTCCACCAATAAAATCTATTCTATCGCTAGTTCTTGGATCTTCTATACCTAGCAATGGTCTTAATAAATTATTTTGTAGTATTGAAACATCCAAGCTTTCCACTGGGTCTTCTTCATTATAAGTTTCTTTTTTAGAGGTTAGTTTATACCATTTATTTTCTAAATACATTCCAAAAGTACCTTTTTCTTTTGGTTTATATTGGCCACAGCAATTATACTCCTCTATATCAAATTTCTCTGATACTTTCTTTATAAACTGATCTTTAGAAAGACCATTTAAATCTTTTACAACTCTATTATAATCCATAACATATAAATCTTCTGCTGGGAAAATTACAGATAAAAAGAAATTAAATTCTTCTTCTCCAGTATAATTTGGATTTTGTTCCCTTCTTAATTTTCCAACC
This sequence comes from Clostridium faecium, assembly GCF_014836835.1. GTDB lineage: Bacteria > Bacillota > Clostridia > Clostridiales > Clostridiaceae > Clostridium_J > Clostridium_J faecium. The sequence continues at coordinate 11,873 of NZ_JACSQB010000188.1, forward strand.
TTAACAGCAGATGCTGCTCTATGGTGTCCATCAGCAATATATAGATATTGCACATCTTTAAACAAATTTTCAAGTTTTTCTACTGTATTTTTATCATCGATAACCCATACTATGTGGCTTATCCCATCTTCTGAAACAAAGTTATACTCTGGCTCTTTTTTTGTCCACTCACAAACAATGCTGTCAATTTCAGATACATTCTTATAAGTTAAAAATATAGGCCCTGTGTTTGCATTACAATAGTCAACATGATTAATTCTATCTTGTTCTTTTTCTGCCCTTGTATGTTCATGTTTTTTAATTATGTCTTTCATATAATCATCAATAGAAGTACATCCAACTATACCAGTTTGAATTCTCCCATCCATTATTTGTCTGTATATATACATATAAGGCTCATCATCTTTTATATATATTTTTTCATCTATCATATTATAAAGATTTTCTCTAGCTTTTTCATAAACAATCTTATCGTACTGATTTACATTAGGTTCTAAATCTATTTGTGCTTTATCAACATGTAAAAAAGAATATGGATTTTCTTTTACCATTTCCCTTGCTTCTTCAGTATTCATAACATCATAAGGTAGTGCTGCAACTTTATCTACTAACTCTTTTTGTGGTCTTATACCTTTGAAAGGTCTTACTACGGCCATTTTTTCTCCTCCTCTGTATTTAAAAATATTATACAATGTCCTATTTCTATCATACTATAGATATACCATCTCTAAATTCAATCTGTATACTTAAGAATTTGCATTAACAAGTTGCCTTAGCTTATATTTATATAATTGAAAATTGACCACTGACAATGGATAATTGTCAATTATCCATTGTCCATTGTAAATCAAATTAAGTACTATTTATTTAAAAAATTCAGTGATAATGCTTACTACCTCTTCTCCAATTCTTGTTTGAGCTTCAACTGTTGAAGCACCTATATGTGGAGTAACAGATACTCTAGGATGATTTATAAGTTCAGTATTCTTAGTTGGTTCCTCATCAAACACATCTATACCCGCTGCTCTTATTTTACCGTTATTTAAAGCTTCTAATAATGCTGCCTCATCTACAACCCCGCCTCTAGCACAATTAATTAAATATGCTCCATCTTTCATCATATCAAATTGAGCTTTACCTATAACTGCACCTTTATCCTTTGAAAATGGAATGTGTAATGATAGATAATCTACTTGTGGTAATAACTCTTCTAAAGTTGCATATTCAAATTCACTGCATCCTTCAACTTTACCACTTCTATTTGTATATATAACCTTCATTCCTAGTGCTTTTGCTCTTTTAGCTAATTCTTTAGCAATTCTTCCAAAGCCTATTAAACCAAGAACTTTTCCATTTATCTCAGTTCCTTTATATTTCTTCTTGTCCCACTTTCCTTCTCTCATAGAAACATTAGATATATTTACAAATCTTGTAATAGCAAAGATATGAGCAAGTGCTAATTCTGCCACTGATGCACTGCTTGCATTTGGAGTGTTAGCAACCTTTATACCTTTACTTTCTGCATAGGTTACATCTATATTGTCAACTCCAACTCCACCACGAATTATGAGTTTCAATCTTCCACTTTCTAAAGCCTTATCTATTATAGGTTGTCTAACTTTTGTAGCACTTCTTACTACTACAGCATCAAATTCTTTAAGAGCATTTCCCAAATCTTCTGGTTCATAAAATTGTTCTACTACTTCAAAGCCTTTATCTTTTAAATTCTTAACAGCATTAGCTTCCATTCCATCTGTAACTAATATTCTTATCATAACTAAACCTCCAATTATTTATTTTTAATGATTATTTCTAATAATAAAAACAAAAGTAATCAATGATTTATTAGAAATAACTATTTTTTAAGGCACACTCAATTGATTAAAAATAAAATTCACATTTTTTAATAATAGTATTATTTATCCTTTTTCTTTATTAATGCCTAATTTAAATTAAGAATGAAAAATCAAATAATCCTTCATTCTTAATTCTTTATTTTAAGTTATTCAAGTCCTAATATTTCATCAATTACTTTTAATAATTCTACTAACTCTTCTGGCTTTGTTTCTGCCATATGTGCTATTCTGAAGGTTTTATCTTTAAGTTTTCCATAACCGTTAGAAATTTGATATCCTCTTTCTCCTAATTTTTTATTTAAATCAGCTATATCAACATTTCTTGTATTTTTAATATTAGTTAATGTATTTGACATATATGGTTCTTGAGGTAATATTTCAAAATATTTAGAAGCCCATGCCCTAACTATCTTTGCACCTTCTATATGTCTTTTATATCTATTTTCTAGTCCTTCTTTATTTATAATTTTGTCTAATTGGTATTCTAATGCAAACATATGTGATAAGGATGGAGTTGATGGATATTGATAATCTTTCTTTTGAATGTATTCATATAATGCTAATAAATCTAAATATACACCTCTATTTGGAACTTGTTTAGCTCTTTCAATAGCCTTTTTAGAAAATGTACATATAGACATTCCTGGAGGAAGTCCTATAGCTTTTTGAGTTGAAGTTATGCAAATGTCAACGCCCCATTCGTCAACTTTCAGTTCTGTTCCTGCTGCTGAGCTTACTGTATCTAAGCAAAATACTACATCTGGATATTTTTTTACCACCTTAGATATTTCATCAAGTGGATTCATAATTCCTGTAGAAGTTTCATTGTGAGTTACTGTTATTAAATCATATTTTCCAGTAGATAATACTTCATCTACTTGTTCTGGAGTTGTAGCAGTACCCCATTCTACTTCAAATTTATCAGCTGGAACACCGTTAGCTATAGCCATGTCATACCATCTGTTTCCAAAAGCTCCTACTGAAAATATAGCAGCTCTTTTTGCAGTACATGAGCGTACTGCACCTTCCATTAGTCCACTGCCTGAAGTTGTTGAAAGTAATATTTCTTCTTTGGTGTTAAATATTATTCTCATGTAATCACTTATAGCTCTTTGGATTCTTGAAGCTTCTTTGCTTCTATGTCCTATCATAGGAGTAGACATTTTTTCTAATACATCTTGTGCCACTTCTACAGGACCAGGTATAAATAACTTTTTATGCATAAAAAACCCTCCATATTATATAAATTTATTTTAAGCCCCCTTAAAAACAATATCATTTTACCATTTATCGTCATTTTCATCAAGTTATTAACATTTTAAAAATAAAAAATTTATTTTATTTTTAGAATTTTACATTTTTAATGTAGCTTTAATGATTTATTTGAGTTTTTATGTAAATATAGATTAATTAATACGTATATTGTCATAAATGCTATCAAATAAGTCTTTAGTACAATGACCTCTGACATAATTTTTACAATTGTTGCAACTTTGACTTGATTCTACAAAGCTCATCATAGAAAAAGTACTTCTTCCTTGATAACAGTGACAATTTTGCGCTACTCTCATCTTTATCTCATTTGATACCACAATGGATACCTCCAATCTTAATTATACTATTTGAATTTCTATTTATAGTATTATTTTCTATTTTAAATAAATTTTTATTCATCTATAAAATATATAAATAGTTAAATACTATAGCTATTTCTCCAAATTGTGTATGTAAATTAAAGTAAGTAAAATATAAAACTCTCTGGTAGTGTTTTTCACCACCAGAGAGTTTTATATTTCTATAATTGATTCAGTTTCTCTACAATATTTTGTTATAATGCATTGAGATAAATTTCTTGGGCAATTTTTGCACATACAATTAGCTTCTTTGCCATCACACTTACTATGAATATATTCAGGACACTTTCTACAGTTAAAAACTACAATATCTGCTTTCATTAATTTCCTCACACTCTAATCTTCTTGTTCTAATTCATATCTATTTCTGTGGTTAATCATTATTTCATTTAATATATCTCCCGTACTTGGTGGAGTATATGTTATAGCATTAGCACCTGCTTCAATAGTTTCTTTAATGCTTTCTTCATTTGGTCCTCCTGTAGCCATTATAGGGAAATCTGGATATTTTTTTCTTATCTCTCTAACTATGTATGGTGTTCTTTTAGCCCCTGATACATTTAATATTGTAACACCAGATTTTATTCTGCCTTCTATATCTTCAAACTCTGATACAACTGTAACTATTATAGGAATATCTACTGTTTCTCTCATCTTTTTAATAACCTCATTAGAAATAGATGAGTTTACTACAACTCCCATAGCACCTTTAAATTCAGCATCTAAAGCTAAATTTATTACTCTTTTTCCCGTTGTGATTGCACCTCCAACACCACAAAACACAGGAACATCTGATGCTAAAAGAAGCGCCTCTGTTATTCTAGGTTGAGGTGTAAAAGGATAAACTGCAATCACTGCATCTGCATTTGTGTTTTTAATAACTGCTACATCAGTTGAAAACACAAAGCTTTTTAGTCTTTTGCCAAAAATAATAATTCCACTTGCATCTCTAATAACTTTAGGAAGTTCAATCATATGACTTCTTAACCAACCTTTAAATTCTGGTACATTTTTTCTCATTTTTTTCTCCTTTCCGTATAATTTTTAAACTGATTAGTATAATTAATATTATCTATTATAACACTTTCAACAATTTTTTTTTACTAAAATTATATAAGTTGTATATACATCTATGGTATACTATACTCACAAAAATTTAGATAGCTATGAGGAGGAATTTATGCCGAGAGGAATTGAAAAAAACACATATTTTCCTTATTACTTTATCTTGGGATATTGCCTATTTATATCAATAATTGCATTTATTATTGATAGTCCTAAAGATATAATAATAGGATTAAAAAAAATTATTCTTGAATCAGATATACTAATAACTGATTATATCGAATTGTCTGGAATTGGAGCTTCATTTATAAATTCATCTTTAGTAATAACAAGCTTAATTGTATTATTGTTTATTCTTAAAGTTAAACCTAATGGAGCTATATTAGCTGGTTTATTTACAACTGCTGGCTTTTCATTATTAGGAAAAAACATTATAAATATTTGGCCCATAGTTATAGGAATATTTTTATATTCTAAATTTAAAAATTTATCATTTACTAATTTCATTGTAATAATACTTTTTGGTACTACTTTATCACCAACAGTTGGCGAATTATTTTTTTCAGATTTCCTTCCTATTTCTTTATCAATTATAATAAGTTTATCTATAAGTATTTTTTTAGGATTTATTTTGGTTCCTATGGCTTCTTATACTTTAAAACTACATCAAGGTTATAGTTTATCTAATGTAGGGCTAGCTGGAGGGCTAATTGGAACTGGCTTAACTTCAATATTTAGAGCTTTTGGACTAGAACCTGAAAAAAAACTTTTATGGTCAACTGGTAACAATACCTTTCTATTCTTAATATTATTGTTCCTGTTTATCTCAATGATATTAATAGGATATTTTTCCGATAAAAAATGTTTAAAAAACTTATCTGCAATGCACAATCATTCTGGAAGATTAATAAGTGATTATTACTCTATGTTTGGTCAGAGTCTTACATTTATTAATATGGGTGTACTTGGCATATTTGCAACAATTTTTGTAATTATTGTTGGAGGAGATTTGAATGGTGCAACTATTTCTGGTATATTTACTGTATCAGGGTTTGGTGCCTTTGGAAAACATATAAAAAACATTATTCCAATTATAATTGGTGCAACTATTTCTGCACTATTAAACATATGGGATATAACTTCACCAGGCATGATTTTAGGTATATTATTTAGTACTGCATTATCTCCTATTGCAGGGCATTTTGGATGGTTTTATGGAGTTTTAGCTGGTTTTTTACATATTTGTATGGTAATGAACATAGGCTATCTTCATGGTGGAATGAATTTGTATCATAATGGATTTGCTGCTGGTTTTGTAGCTATGATACTAGTACCAATAATAACCGCATTTAGAAAGGAACAGGAATTTAATGAACCATACTAATCAAAGAAATATGAAAATAGTAGACGAACTTATGATGTTTTGTCTCAATCACCGCTGTGATAATATAAATTTAAATTTAAAAATAGAAGATGAAAAAACTATTATCACTATAAAAGCATATATAAACAATTTATCTGATGATATTCTTAGTGAAATTAAATCACTTTTATCTACTCCAAGAAGACCAGAAATGGAGGAATATTATTGGAACTTAAATGGTAACGATGACACTGACTCTGAACTTATATTAATAGGAATGATGACAGACGACGTTATTATTGAATATAAAAATAATGAACTTAAAATTAAGTTAATTAGATTAAATTAATATATTAAAAGCTTCTTAACATTCTAAGAAGCTTTGTTTCAATTTTAAAACTTATTATTTAATTAGTTTTAAAGTTATATGGACAGGCTTTACTTTCTATTTGAAGCTCATTTAATATATGTTCAACTACATTTCTTCCTACTTTATCTTCTACCATCTCGCAAAGGGCTATATCTAAATCATGCCATCCTACCCACTCTACTTCTGAAGATTTATTTATTTCTCCATCTTCATATTTTGCTACAAAAGTAAGCATCAATAAATCTTTGTTTTCTATGCATTGACTTCCTATATACTTTATATTTCCTATAGTAATTCCTGTTTCTTCTTTAACCTCTCTATAAACAGTTTCCTCTACAGTTTCACCATTTGTAACATATCCTGACACTAAAACTTTAGAATTTTTAAATATATAACTTTGCTTTAAAAGCAGTATTTCTTTATCTTTTATCACTGCAACTACTACACAAGGTTTAGGTGTATTGAAGAAAAAAGTATCATCATTTTCACAATATGGCACTGTTCCTTCATCCCAACTACTTCTTTCAATAAGCTTATTTCCACAAATAGGACAATATTTATAAATCACAAAATCGCCTCTTTCCTACCCTTATTCTTAAACTTATTATAAAAATAAATTATAATATAATATTAACTTCTTTACTTAAAGTTATAAAATCATCCTCAACTTCACATTCATAAGCAAAAATATCTACTCCCTTTAATTTGGCATATCTTAATGCTTCACCAAATTCTTTATCCATTTTATCATTAGGAGAGAAGCTTTCTATATTATTCATTTGCATTAAAAATAAAACTCCTGCCCCTTTTCCTGAATTTTTTACCTCTACTAATTCTAATAAGTGCTTTCTTCCTCTTTCTGTAGGAGCATCAGGAAACATGGCTTTTTTATTATCTTCAAGAGTTACTCCCTTTACTTCTAAATAATATTCTTCTCCATTATTGTTACTTAATTTAAAATCAAATCTGCTGTTACCAAAAGTTTTTTCTCTATTTATGATATCATACTTTTTTAAATCAGGTATATTTTTAAGTCTTAAAGCTTCCTCCACTACCTTATTTGGAATATGAGAATCTATATTTATAATTTTATCTCCCTTATATGCTGCAATAAGATCATATCTTGTTTTTCTAGTAGGTGAATTTTCTTCTCTTAAAATCACAGTACATCCTGGAATCAATATTTCCTTACATCTTCCTGTATTAGGTACATGAACAAGTTCCTCCCTACCATTTATAATAACATACCCTTGAAATCTATTGGGCCTTCTTACAAACTCAACTTTTAATATATTATTGTTAATCTTCATATTTTCATCTCCATAATCATACTTATCTAAATTAAATAATCTATCATATATTCTTTGTAACAAATATGTAATAAATAAATAATTTATTTGTAACCTATAAAAATATCTATTTATATATAATAAGATTATAAAGCATTATGACTTAAAAATATATGGAGGAATGTACCATGAAAAGCTGCAATAAAAAAGTTATTATTGCTATAGTAACTCTTTTTTTTATATCAATACTAACATTTGTATCTTTTAAGAAAGCTGCTTTTAATGTAGCTTTTGACAAAAACATTTCTCATTCTAAAGATAAGGTATTACATACATTTTTTAAATTAGATAAAAATGCTACTTTTTATTATAGTGGAACTTTAGAGCATGTAGAAAAAATTAACATAAATAGCATAGAAAATAATAATAATCAAACTATAGTTAATTTATCCAGTAAAATACTCCCTACCAATGATGTCAATTTGGATAAATCCAAATTAAATATTCAATTCAGTTATATATTTTATGGAGATTCTGTAAGACAAATTATTAAAAACTCTAATGATATACATTCCCAATCTATAATTAAAGATAGTGAAATTCTTAAATCACCTTTAGTTGTAGATAATTCTTGGAGTGAAAAATTTAATTATAAATCTAAAGAGTATATAGCATCTACTAAAATAACAAATATAGGTGAAAATCCTGAAGGTAAAAAAATAGTAGAAACAGAAACTACTGTTAATAACATTGAAGGTTTTGTAAACAATACCTATAGGGAGCTTAAAACCTATACTGAAGGTGTAGGTCTTACTAGTTTTACAAGAACTCTACCTAATTTTGGTGACAATCAAACTCCTGGTTTTGATTTTGCAAAAAAATTATTTAAAATAGAATAAAAGCGTGACTAATAATCACGCTTTTTTGCTTTATATTTTATTATATAAAAGTATTTTTTAATTTTAAAATTTATCCACAATCACACCAAAACTTGATGATTTTATCCACTGTTTATCCCTAAGTGTGGATAAAGATTCTTTATTTCCTGTAACTACTACACCTATTATTCTAATTTTTTCTTCATCTATATTTCCATTGTTATCTTCTAATACTTTAAAAATATTTTTATACTTCTTTCTATATTCTTTATTTAAATATTGCAGATTCGAAATAAACCCTCTTTGTGGCTCTTCGTAGCGGATATTTGATGAATTCCGTCCTTTAAATCCAATCATCTCATCAGATGTTTCTAATAATATTTTATTTATCAGTTCATCATTCATTTAACTATCCCTCATATAAATATTTTAATTACATTAAGTAACTTTAAAGTTCATTCATATATATAACGATTGATTATATAAAAAGTAAACAATATATTTAGAAATAAACATATTATTTGCAAAATTAATCTATAGCTTTAAAGAATTTACTTTGCCTTAAGGAACTTATACTGTAAAAACTTATCTTTGTAATGGTAATGCTACAGTGGACTACGCTGTTAGAGAAGGATTAATAAAAATAGGAGTAAAAAATTTTTATTGGGAATATAAAATAAGTGATATTGAAATAGAATGGATTGATGATAAAACTATTAAGATGAACAATCATACAATATATTTACCTAATGAAAGCTATGATTGGAGACATCAAAATATTAAATTATATATAATTAATTTAATTTTCCAGTAAATAAAAAAACCTTAGTACATAGTACTAAGGTTTGGTGGCTTACCGGGGAATCGAACCCCGGACACCATGATTAAAAGTCATGTGCTCTACCGACTGAGCTAGTAAACCATATTGTTAACTAAGAAAACTTAGTTAACACTACCTGGCAACAACCTACCCTCCCACACAGTCTCCCATGCAGTA
>NZ_JACSQB010000046.1 GCF_014836835.1 Clostridium faecium
CCTTTAAGTACTATAATTTTTTTCTTGCTTATAGCTAAGATATATATCTATTTAATCTTTGGAGAAGATGAAACAAATAATGAGTAGTTGTAAAATATAATATTTTAAATATTATATTTTACTTTTTAAATATCAAATTAGAAATTGATACGAAGGAGATGATATTATGAATATAACCCCACCAATATCTATTCCTCATGGACAATTAGGACTTATTGTTTTAGAAAGTAGCAGTGAATTAGGTAATAAGATTGATAATTATTTAGTAGAAAAAAGAAAAAATGATTTATATGATAATTTTAATGATAGTAATACCTGTAGAAAATCTTATCTTATTCCTACTAGCGAAATTCGCTTCTCTAATGGTGAAGGTAAGGTGGTATTAGAAGATACTGTACGAGGTAAGGATATTTATATATTATGTGATATTGGAAATTATAGTTGCACTTATGAGATGTTTGGATTTGAAAATCATAAAAGCCCAGATGATCATTTTCAAGATATAAAGAGAGTTCTATCTGCAATAGGTGGTAAAGCAAGAAGAATTACTGTCATAATGCCGCTTTTATACGCAGGAAGACAGCATAAGAGAAAAGTTAGAGAATCTCTAGATTGCGCTATAGCTCTACAAGAATTAGAAAGATTAGGTGTTAGCGATATAATTACCTTTGATGTACATGATCCTAATGTACAAAATGCTGTGCCATTGATATCTTTTGACAATCTTTATCCTACACATGAAATTCTTAAAACTTTTATAAAAGAAGAACAAGAGTTATTCATAGATAAAAGTAAAATGCTTGTTATAAGCCCTGATACAGGTGCAATGGATAGAGCTATTTATTACTCTAGTGTACTTGGTGTTGATATTGGTCTTTTTTATAAAAGACGAGATCATTCAAAAATAGTTAGTGGTAAAAATCCTATTGTTCAACATGAATACATAGGTAGAAGCATAGAGGGGCAAAATATACTAATTGTTGATGATATGATTTCATCTGGAGAATCCATATTTGATATAGTAATGGAGCTTAAAAAGCATAAAGCAGAAAAAGTATATGTATCAACAACCTTTTCACTTTTTACTGAAGGTATTGATAAATTTAATGAATTTCATGAAAAAGGATTAATAAATAAAGTATACTCAACAAATCTAACCTACATTCCTGAGAATGTTAAAAATTCTAAATGGTTTAGGGAAGTAGATATATCTGAATTCATAGCAAACATAATAGATAATTTAAATTATGATAAGTCCATTAGCCCATTATTAAATGCTACAAAAAATGTCAAAGCTCTTTTAAGTCATAGTAAACTATAAGATACCTATTAGTAATAATATTAAAAATAAGTGGTGTAGAAGAAAATAATAATTTACTGTTTTCTTCTACATTCCACAATTATTATTGTTTATCTACTTTTTAATTTTTTCTATTATTTCATCAAGTGTTAACTTATACTGATTTCCAGTATTCATATCTTTTAAAGTTAATATGCCGCTTTCAGCTTCATCATTTCCAATTAAAATCACATTTGCTATACCTAACTTATTTCCGTAATTTAATTTCTTTGATATTTTCCCTTCTTCAAGGTATACTTCAGAAACAATTCCATTTTCTCTTAACTTACTAGCAATATTAATACAATAATCTATTGAATCATCTACTGGAATTACCAAAACTTTTGTTAATGTTGAAACTCCTTTGCTTTCTATAATTCCAGCTTCTTTTAATTGATAAAAAAGTCTTGTAAGACCAATGGATATTCCAACACCAGGGAGCTTTTCTTTAGTATAATACTCTGCTAAGTTGTCATAACGACCTCCAGAGCACACAGAACCTATTTTAGGATACTTATCTAGCAAGGTTTCATAAACAGTTCCTGTGTAGTAATCTAAGCCTCTAGTAATCCTTAAATCTATAATAAAATTATCCTCTGGTACTCCAAAACATCTCATATAGTGTACCACTTTTAAAAGTTCATCCAATCCTTCAGCATAAGACTGATTTGAAATTTCTAGTTTTGTTAGTGCATCTAATATTTCATCATTGGTTCCTTTTATATTAATGAATTCTATAATACTTTTAATGTTTTCAGCATAAATATCTATTTTTTCTAATTCCTCTTTTACTGCTTCTACACCAATCTTATCTATTTTATCAACAATTCTTAAAGCCTCTACTTTATTTAAAACTTCAAAATGTTCAAAAACACCGTTCATTATTTTTCTATTGTTTATGTGTATTTTAAATTCTTTTAATCCTATTTCATTAAATATAGAAAAGATTATACTTGGAATTTCTGCATCATTTATAATGCTTAATTTTCCATTACCAATAATATCAATATCACATTGATAAAATTCTCTAAATCGCCCCTTTTGATTTCTCTCTCCCCTATATACCTTTCCTATTTGATATCTACGGAATGGGAAAGTTAAATCTGACATATGCTCAGCTACATATCTTGCCAGTGGCACTGTTAAATCAAACCTTAAGGATAAATCACTACTTCCTTTATTGAATCTATAAACTTGCTTCTCTGTTTCTCCTCCCCCTTTAGCTAATAAAACCTCCGATTTTTCAATCACTGGCGTATCTATAGGTATGAATCCATATCTTTCATAAACCTTTTGTATTTTTTCAAGAATTCTATTAAACAATATTTGATCTTGTGGTAATAATTCCATAAATCCTGGTAGTATAGATGGTTTTACAATTTCTTTACTCATTATTTTCCCTCCAATAAATTATAAATTTTAATAATAAAAAAGCCCTATAGGTGCTGTACCCATAGAGCTGATAACTTAACATTTATATTATCATCACCATAGTTACAACCTTCTAGTAACACTAATAGACTTGTATCTATGGCTAATTTTTTCCATAAATCAAGTCTTAATAATGATGATGATGAATTGTGCAATTTATTAACTGATATTTTAAAATCACAGCTATTCCTCCTGAATTAAATTTTAGAATATTCTAACACATTTTTTCCATATGCGCAAGTTAAAGTTATTCCTCTTAAATGAAATAACTAATCAAAGATGCACTGAATATTTAGTTCTAAACAAAAATATATAACCTGTTTATAGCTGTATTATGAGCCAGCCATATTTGTGCAGCACTATTTAAAGTAGGCTGTCTAGTTTTTTTAATACACCTTATATATTAATACTATAATATTCATATCTAATACCTATAATTCTTACTCATAAGATTTACTTTCTTTATCTCTAATATAAGAAAAAATAATATAATACTTATTATTTGATTTTTTGCTATAATTAAAAATTTTAGATGCAAATTTTTACAGTACATATTTATACTATACCCTAGGCAATTTTCATAGTTTTAAAAACATCTTTTATAAGAATATTATTTTTGACCGAATCATAAATCCATTGAATCTAACTATAAATATATGTCATAAAATTTTCTCAACTATAGTAAGTATTAAAAAATAATATTTTATAAGTTGGTTAAGCAAATATCACTGAAATTCTAGATTCATAATAGAACAAAAAACTATTTTCTGAAAAATTTGGTCTGTCTTAAAATAGTGTAGGAATATAACTAACCTAAAAGGGATAATAATATTATTATCCCTTTTAACTCGTAATTTAATAATTCTATATACTATGAATTCTCAATATAAAACTAAACAATCTTCACACCACTCTAAAAACAATATTTGTCTAGTACTTTCTTTAATAAAATTACACTACCCAATAGTAGTGTAATTCCAATAAGCGCTTGTTATTGCTAAATTTTTTTAGTATAAATACTAAAACATTTTCAGCTAAAAAATATGTAGAGCTAGTAATGATTTATTTGAAAAAATTCACCTATAATTATGTGGTCGAATCTCAATTTTAATGTATTATACTAATTAACTCACCATTTTACTACTCAATTTGATTAACAGCATTGACACCAATAAAGTAAGACATATCATCAGGGCATAGAAAGGTGTCAATACTTATAATAATTAATACCCTAGTATGATATAAATATTTTTATCATACACTCCTTTCTTGTAAATATTAGTTAATATCATTATATCATTTTATTACAATAATTAAAGAATTTTCATAAAATTTTATAATATTACATAATTGTCAATTTTCCAATTTAAATAATATTATAAAATTTGCACCTTATCGACCTTATTTTATAACTTATTGTAAATGTTATCCAATACCATTATATCATCTCATCGCAATATTGCAAGAATATTCGCAATATTATAATAACCAATATTATGAAATTTAGATTTTATAGTATTTTTGTAAAATATTGAAATAAAATTCATAAAATGTTACTATTAAAGTGTAATATTGCATTTTATTAACATTATCCTGAACTTACAATAAAATACGAGGGGGAAATAATTTTGAAAAAGTATTTTTATGAAATAAAATTCTTTATTTTTATGAGAATTTTATGTGATGGAATTATGGCATTATCTATAGCAGCGATACCAGCACTACAAAAACAATTATTCGATTTATTAACAGGAGAAGTAATAGAAACAAACTCTTTTACCACGATTATAATCATATATGTAGTGTGTTTATTATCTTCTGTCATATTTTGCTATCTATCAATGATTTTTGCTTGGAAAGCTACTTTGAATTTTGAACAATCATTAAAAAGGGATTTTTTCAAATCAATTTTCAGCTATAGTTATGAGGATTTTTCAGCAAAAGATGTGGGGGAGTATATTTCAATTCAAGGAAATGATATAACTGCGCTTGACCAAGATTATTTAACACCATTGATAGACATAATACAAGCTACTAACAAAATTATAATTTTCGGTGTTTTCTTATTTATAAATGTAGATTGGAGGATTTCAACTATAATCCTTGTAGGATCTATACTGACAATAATAATCCCAAAGTTGACTTCAAAACCATTGGCTACTAAAAGAAATGCTTATTTAGAGCAAATGGGAAGCTATGTTTCAAAAATTAAAGATTTTCTTGAAGGATTCAAAGTCATTCAAAGCAGAACAAGAGAAAGTATTAATAAAGAACATGAAAAAGCATTAGTTAAAACGAAAAATATGAGATTTAAATATGGAAAATTCAAATGTTTGTCAATGGCTTTAGAACATCTTAGTTTAAATTTTGTAAGTGCAATTGCATTTACACTCGCAGCAGTTTTATTATTAAAGCGTGAAATAACAATGGGTACAGCTGTAGCAACTTTTGGTTATATCAATAGTTTTATTGAACCTATTAACGACATAATGTATGATTTAAACGCTGTAAGTTCTTTAAAACTGACAAAGGAAAAGGTACTTTCTTATGTAAAAAAAGTACCAAATGATAAGTTAACAGTTAAGAAACAATTTAATAGTGATATTGTATTTGATAATGTAACTTTTAAGCATAATAACTTTTCTTTAGAAGATATTAACTGTAGATTTGAAAAGGGAAAAAAATACGCATTAATTGGTCACAATGGCTCAGGAAAATCTACTTTAATTAACATGCTCATGTCATATATAAATCCGACTTCTGGCACCATTAAAATTGATGGAGAAAATATAAATTCTTTAGATACTGCTAATATTATGTATTGTGTTAACCAAAATGAACATATATTTTCTGATAACTTTATGAATAATGCTACTGTATTTTCTTCTTATGCAGAATCAGATGTAAATAAAGTTACTGATAATTTAAAAATAAAAATAGTTGATGTTATAAAATCCAAAAAAAATTCTCAGCAGTTAAGTGGTGGTGAAAAACAAGTTTTAGGAATTATAAGAATGCTTACAGCAAACACAGAAATATGCCTTATGGATGAACCCTTTGCAGCCACTGATGTGAATATAACTGAATTATTAGAAAATGCTCTTCTTAATATGGAAGAAAAAACCATCATTATGGTTACTCATAAGTTGTCAAAAAATTTAGATAAATTTGACGAAGTAATTCTAATGGATAGTGGAAAAATTGTACAAAGAGGTACATTTGAAGAGATTTCTAAAATGGATGAATTTAAAAAATTGAAAAAACTTGCTTAAATTCACTATATATGATCTTGAAAATTTAGCTAGAGTGATTTTTTATGAAAGAATCACTGAAATTCCAAAACAATGATAGCGAAAGACAAGCATAAATATTTTTATGAAATCTAAAAGGCTACACTAACTGTAATTTATTAGTGTCGCCTTTGCTTAGGTATCCACCAAGATACGTGTAAAAATAGTTATCTTAATTCAATTTAGACTTAAGGTAATCTTATTTATTATTAAACTGCAATTATGAAATACGACACCACTCATATTTTTCTAAAGGTATCTATAAAGCTTGCTAACATCATAAAAATTTTTTCAGCTTATTAATTCCTAATAGGCTTTGATATTTCATCTACATAAGTATAAAATCTTCAAAATTAAACTTATCACTTACTTTTTTTATCAATTATTCACCTGAAACATCGCACTAAAAATCAATTTTAATGCAATTATTTTTTTCATATTTCAATAGCATCTTTAAACTTTAAATATTCAATTATAAACTCATCTAGTTCTCCATACATTACTGCATTTATATTGACGGTTTCTACAGTTACAACCTTCTAGTAACACTAATAGACTTATATCTATGGCAAATTTTTTCCATAAATCAAGTCTTAATAATGATGATGAATTGTGCAATTTATTAACTGATATTTTAAAATCACAGCTATTCCTCCTGAATTAAATTTTAGAACATTCTAACATATTTTTTCCATATGCGCAAGCTTAAACAAATTGAGAATTGACTATTTACAATTGACAATTAAGGATAAAATTATTTTTGAGCAAAATAATTTCTGTGAATGATTTTTTTGACTAGCAATTTTATGTTACTAGTTTTGGGTGAAAGATTAATGCTACGAATTGTGAATTAAAAACAAAACCTCTAGCTTTATTTCTAGAGGTTTTATTCTTATTTATTTTGCTTTAAATATTCAATTATAAACTCGTCTAGTTCTCCATCCATAACAGCATTTATATTTGCGGTTTCTACACCTGTTCTATGATCTTTTACTAGATTATATGGATGAAATACATAAGAACGTATTTGACTACCAAAACTGTTATCTTTAACTTCTCCAGTCAAATCTTCTATTTTATCTTTATGAGCTCTTTCTTTTAAATCAATAAGTTTTGCTTTAAGCATTTTCATTGCATACTCTTTATTAGTATGTTGGCTTCTTTCACTTTGACATTGAACTACAATACCTGTAGGTATATGAGTAATTCTTATTGCTGATTCTGTTTTATTAACATGCTGTCCACCAGCTCCACCAGATCTATAAGTGTCAATCTTTAAATCATCTGGTTTTATTTCAATATCTTGACTCTCAGTAAGCTCAGGTAAAACTTCACAACCTGCAAAAGATGTTTGGCGCTTACCATTAGAGTTGTATGGAGATATTCTAACAAGTCTATGAACACCTTTTTCAGCTTTTAAATATCCATAGGCATATTCTCCACTTACTTTTAAAGTTACACCTTTAATTCCTGCTTCATCTGCTGGTATATAGTCCAATACTTCTAACTTAAAGCCTTGATTTTCACAATACCTTGTATACATTCTATAGAGCATTTCTGTCCAGTCTTGAGCGTCATTACCGCCTACACCAGTATGAAGAGCTAAAATAGCATTATTTTTATCATACTCACCGGATAATAATATCTCTATTTTAAACTTTTCAACAATATCATTTAATTCTTTAAGTTCTTTTTTTATTTCTCCATAAGAAGTTTCATCCTCTTCTTCTATACTAAGTTCTATTAAAACTTTTAAGTCTTCAACTTTTTCACTTACAGAATCAAACTTTTCTATTCTGTCACTAATATTTTTAGCATTTTGAGTTATCTCTTGAGCTCTATTTACATCATCCCAAAAATCTTGCTCCTGCATCTTCATCTCTAATTCATGAAGTTCTTTCTTAAGAGATGCAAGGTCAAAGAGAAACCCTCACTTCCGCTAAATTTTCTTCAAGATTATTTGCTTGATTTAATGCTTCTTCTAATTGTAGTATCAATATTATTCGCCTCTTCCACAACAGTTTTTATATTTATGTCCTGAACCACATGGACAAAGGTCATTTCTATTTGGCTTTTCTTTCTTTTTTAAAGGTGTCTTTGTTAGTGAATTATCTTCGTTAGTTGAAGTTACTTTTGCCACCCTTTCTCTTTCTGGTGCTTTTTCTACTCTTACATGGAATAAATATTTAACAGTTTCAATTTTTATATTTTCAATCATTTCATCAAACATATCGCTACCTTCCATTTGATATGCTTGAGCTGGATCTTGTTGTTTATAAGCTCTTAAGCCTATACCTTGTTTTAAGTGATCCATATTATCTATATGATCCATCCATCTAGAGTCAACAACTTTAAGAAGTATAACTCTTTCTATCTCTCTCATTTGCTCTTCGCCAAATACTTCTTCTTTATAAGCATACATTTCCTTAGCAACTTTTAAGAAACTTTCTTTTAATTCATCATTTGACATCTTCTCAAGTTGTTCAAAAGTATAAGTTCCTTTTTCCATAAATAGCTCTTCCATATAGCTTATAAGCTTTTTAAGTTCATCATCAAAGGTTTCTTCAACACCGCTAATATGAGAATTAACTGCTGAAGTTATTACATCTTCTATCATACCTTGAATTTGATCTTTTAAGTCCTTTCCAGTAAGAACTTCTTCTCTTTGGCTGTAGATAATTTCTCTTTGTTTATTCATAACGTCATCATATTTAACAACATTCTTTCTCACATCAAAGTTATTACCTTCAACCTTCTTTTGAGCACTTTCTATAGCATTACTTACCATTTTACTTTCTATGGCATCATCTTCTGTTAATCCTAATCTTTCAATAACTCCAGCTATTCTTTCAGAACCAAAGATTCTCATTAAATCATCTTCCAATGATATATAAAATCTAGATTCTCCTGGGTCTCCTTGACGACCTGCACGTCCTCTAAGCTGGTTATCTATACGTCTAGATTCGTGTCTTTCAGTACCAATTATTTTTAGCCCTCCAAGTTCCACGACTCCTTCTCCAAGTTTTATGTCAGTACCACGTCCAGCCATGTTAGTAGCTATTGTTACCATAGATTTTTGACCTGCTTGAGCAACTATTTCTGCTTCTTTTTCATGGTATTTAGCATTTAACACCTGATGCGGTATTCCTTTCTTCTTTAACATTCCAGATAATATCTCTGATTTTTCTATACTTACAGTACCAACAAGGACTGGCTGTCCTTTCTTGTAAGTTTCAGCTATTTCATTAACTATAGCTTTATATTTTCCTTGTACAGTCTTGTATATAGTATCTGGCTGATCTTTTCTTACAACAGGTTTATTTGTTGGTATAACAATAACATCTAATCCATAAATTTCTCTAAATTCATTTTCTTCTGTTTGTGCTGTACCTGTCATACCTGCTAATTTATTATACATTCTAAAATAGTTTTGGAATGTGATTGTTGCAAGAGTTTTAGACTCTTTTTCTACCTTAACATTTTCTTTTGCTTCTATTGCTTGGTGAAGACCATCACTGTATCTTCTACCTTCCATAAGTCTTCCAGTAAATTCATCAACTATTATAACTTCACCGTCTTTAACGATGTAGTCTTTCTCATTTTTCATCATATAATTAGCTTTTAATGCTTGAACTACGTGATGTTGGATATCCATATTTTCTGGGTCTGCATAATTTTCAACATGGAAATACTTTTCAGCTTTTTCAACACCTTCATCCGTTAATATAACTGAATTAGCCTTTTCATCTATTGTGTAATCTGTTTCTTCTCTTAATGATTTTACAAAGAAATCTGCAACTCTATAAAATTCAGTAGATTTTTCCCCTTCACCTGATATAATAAGAGGTGTTCTAGCTTCGTCTATTAATATAGAGTCAACCTCATCCACGATAACATAATTTAATTCTCTTTGAACTTTTTCTTCCTTATATATAACCATGTTATCTCTTAAGTAATCAAATCCAAATTCATTATTTGTTCCGTAAGTTATATCAGCAGCATATTGTTCTTGTTTTTCAGTTTGGCTTTGTCCATGAACTATAACACCAACTTTAAGTCCTAAAAACTCATGAACTCTTCCCATTTCGTCTCTATCTCTTTTAGCAAGGTAATCATTAACTGTAATTATATGAACACCTTTACCTGTTAAAGCATTTAAATATGCTGGAAGAGTTGCAACTAAAGTTTTTCCTTCTCCAGTTTTCATTTCTGCAATTCTTCCTTGGTGTAGTATAATTCCACCAATTAACTGAACATCATAATGTCTTAGGCCAAGAACTCTTCTAGACGCTTCTCTTACAACTGCACCTGCCTCAGGTAATATATCATCTAAAGTTTCGCCATTATTAAGTCTATTCTTAAATTCTTCTGTTTTTCCTCTTAATTGTTCATCACTTAGTTTTTCTATCTCTGGTTCTAGTTCGTTTATCTTTTTAACTATAGGCATAATACGCTTTATTTCTCTTTCACTGTATGTTCCGAAAATCTTTTCAAAAAGTTTCATGACCGTCATCCTCACTCTTCATCTAAACTTTGATCTATGTATAACTGGTTAGCAATTACTGATATTATAACATATAAAATTATAGCCTATATAGGCTAATAATAATATGTAGTAAATTTATCTTTATGTTTAAATAGTAAATAAAATATGCACTTTAAAATTATAGCATTTATTTATAGTTCATTCAACTTTCTATGTTATATAATTCAAAATTATTGAAAAAATAATATAAATTTAATTTAAGATTTAAGAAAACAATTGGAACAAAATTAAATTAAAGCTGGCAGATTAACTACCAGCTTTATACCTTATATATTATTTATTAAAATTGTTGTTCTATCAAACCATAGTTGCCATCTTTTCTTTTATATAATACATTTACTTGAGATGTTTCACCATTTTTATATACGAAAAAGTCATGACCTAAAAGCTCCATTTGAAGGATTGCTTCTTCAGTAGACATGGGTTTTATTGCAAATCTTTTTGTTTTCACTATTTTAGGTTCAACAGTATCATTATCATAAACATAATCATCTATATTATGAAATCTTAATGAATCCCCATGATTTTTTCTTTGTAATTTTGTTTTTTGTTTTCTTATTTGTCTTTCAAGCTTGTCTAAAACTAAATCTATGGCTGCATACATATCATCATTCTTTTCTTCAGCTCTTAATGTTACACCATTAAATGGTATTGTAACCTCTATTTTATGTTTATTTCTTTCAACGCTTAAGGTTGTATTAGCAACAACATCCTCTGCAAAGTATTTGCTTAACTTTGAGATTTTTTTGTCTGTCACTTCTTTTAGTGCCTCTGTTAATTCGATGTTTTTACCTATTAATTTTACTTTCATAATTACAACCCCTTTCTAGAGTGTGTAGCCTTTATGTTTCATATTTAGTTTGTATTATTATTGTAATTGTTATACAGATTATTTTCAATTTAATTTTTTTGAATTTTTTGAAACATAATGCTAATAACTCTCTCCATGTCTTTTCCTCTCTCTCATATTATATTTTTTCTATAGACTTTTATAAATGCAGTTTATCTATAATTATGATATAATTATTATATGCGCGGGTATAATATAGATATACCAATTCTAAATTTTAATATACATTTAAGTATAACTTAATGGTTTAAAATATCAATTGACAATTCTCAATTATATAAATTATATAACAAATATAAATACAATATTGCTTTTAAAAATAGCTCTTTGAAAACTCAAAGAGCTATTTTACATTTATTAAAATACTAACTTAACTGCTTAACATTTAATGAAACTGCTATAGTTGGTAACAGTGATAGTGTTGCTGAAATAAGGGAATTATTAACTATTGTTATTTCATCTCCTGCATTTAATGTTAAAATTCCTTGTCCAGTAACTTCTCCTGTTGCAACTAAAACACTGTAATTAATATTTGGTTGAACTACACCATTTACTGCAATTGCAAAGGCTGCATTAACACCTAAAGTTGTAACAACTATAAAATTAACTTCATAGTCACCAGCTGTATTCACTATTACTTCTGCATCTCCTGGTGTATGAGTCAATCCTACAACTACTCCATTATTGGTTAATGGTATATCTTCCCCTCCCAAAATTAATCCCAAACCAAGTTGTGTACCTGGTGAGTAGAAATATCCATAACTATTTATTCCTGCTCCTGTAGGACCTGTTGGACCAGTTGGTCCTGTTGGACCTGTAGGACCTGTTGCTCCATCCGCTCCTGCTGGTCCTGGTGCTCCATCTGCTCCTGCTGGGCCTGCTGGACCTGCTGGGCCTGCCGGACCTTGAGCTCCATCTGCACCATCTGCTCCTGCTGGACCTGCTGGACCTTGTGGACCTTCTGGACCGGTTGGGCCTGTTGGACCTGTTGGGCCTGTTGGACCGATTGGACCTGCTATACCTGCTGGACCTTCTGGACCGGTTGGACCGGTTGGACCTGTTGGGCCTGTTGGACCTGCTATACCTGCTATACCTGCTGGACCTTCTGGACCGGTTGGGCCGGTTGGACCGGTTGGACCGGTTGGACCGGTTGGACCGGTTGGGCCTGTTGGGCCTGTTGGACCGGTTGGGCCTGTTGGACCGGTTGGGCCTATAACACAAGTCACACAGTGTTTGCAACAATTGCAATTACTGCAGTTGGTACAACACTTATCATTCATATGACATTTTTGATCATCATTACAACACTCTTGATTATTACAACATTCATGATTATTATAATAATGTTCTTTATTGCTATATCTATTCATGGCTCTTATCCTTTCATAAAATATTTATATTATAAAATAAACGGTAAAAATTTTTCAGAAAATTTCTTAAATACAATATTATTTTTATTCTTTGCTAAAATGGATTTTATTTTAATATAGAGATTAAATGATATTACAATAAGACTTTTAAAACATATTAATAAATTTAATTGTACTAAGCAGAGATTTAGATTTAATATATCCCTCCTACTGTAATTATTTTATGCTGAAATCTTTAAATTGGTTAAAACTATTTTTTTATTTAATTTTTTCAGTGCAAAATTATGACCTTTTTTTGTAATAATAAAGGCTAAAAAACTTATTTTTCGACAAATATAAATGTACTACTTCTAAATTTAATCTGTATATTTAAGCATTTGTGTTCATATTATTCTTTCTAAAGATGACAAAGTCATTTTTATTAAAAATATACTCCAGAAAATAGATTTCTTATAAAAACATCTTAAATCCTTAGAAATTAAGGATTTATAATGAAATATGAAAATTTTGTTAATAAGGAATTTGAAATAATTTTCCATAAAAAAATAATGCTATGTATACACACTGCATACATAGCATTATTTTTAAGCCGTTTGACCTGGTCTTTGACCCCACACTCGCCTGCTGGAATTTTCGCTACCCAGATTTAACTTCTCACTACTAACCCTCTCGTTTTTCACGGCAGGACTTACTTCTAAGCCGCACCATGCTCATTAAAACTTTGTTTAACTTACGTGGATCGTTTCGCCTGCGACTGGCATCGACTTTCAACCACAAACCCGACTTATACTTTTTTATTATACTACACTTTTTGAAGCAGTCAAGATGTATACTTTCCCAGCTCCAGATTTTTTTAATAAATTTACACAATTTATAGCTGTAGCTCCAGTAGTTATAACATCATCAATCAACAAAATATTTTTTCCTTCAATGCACAGCTTTTCATTAAATTTAAAACAATTGCAAACATTGCTCCATCTTTCTTCTTTGTCTAGACCTATTTGATCCTTTGTCTCTTTAAATTTCTCTAGTAGGTCTAAGCAAGGTTTGTTAATCTTTGATGATACTGCTTCAGCTAAAAGTTTTGCTTGATTATATCCTCTTTTTTTTCTTACCTTTTTACTTATAGGTACAAAAGTAATTATGTCTACTTTAAGCTTTTCTTTTTCAACTAAATCTCCCATATAATTACCTAAAAGTTCTGCTGCTAAATAATTATTAGAATACTTTAAAGATAATACAAGTTTTTTCACAACATCATCGTATTTAGATACAATATAACATTTATATCTTCTATTTCCTTTTATTATATAAAAACTTTTATTGATAAACTTTATTTTGTTTTCACAATTATTACATATTATTTTATCTTTAGTATAGGATTTGCATATAATACATTGTTCTTTAGTAGGATATATTACTAAAGATATGCAATGTAACAGATATTTTAAAATTTTAAAAATCCTTCTTCCCACGCTTTCCTATTTAATTCCCTCATAATAGATTTAGCTTTATCTATCTCTTCAGTTTCCTCTTTACAAAGAAAAATCACTTCTCCTCGGTCTAATGATTCAGCTCTTTCAACTTTACTAGTAATATACACTAAAGTTTTATAATCATAAATTTTATCATCTGCAAAAAATACCATCACATTAAGGTTATTTAAATGTTCATAAAATTCATCATAATCATCAGTGATTAAAATACCGTTATCTGAAAGTAAAAATTTTTTGATATATGTTCTATCTTTTTTATCCCTTATATAGTAGTATATATTTTCTGTTAATTTCTCTTTTAATCTATCCATATATCCATAAATATTTAAAACCTTAACCTTATCTGGTACATATATTATGGTTCTTCTATTTAAGAATATGGCCCAATTCAAGTATTCATAGGCTGCTAAAGGCAAATCTTCATTTATATCAATTCTAGTAGTAATTACCCTTGGTTCAATTAATGGAGTTTTATTTTTATTCATTGGAAAGTATATATTATCATCCTTTAAAAACACAGATTCAATAGAATATGAAATAGCTATTCCACTATCATCACAAAGTTTAATCAAAAGCCTTTCTATACTTTTTTTATCTTGAAGTGGCATATATCCCAAATCATCAAAAATAACCAAATCATATGTGTCCTCTAGATATAGCGCTCTATTATAACTACATACAATCATTCTATCATTGACTTCTTGTGATGAATCTTTTAAATATATATACTTCTCTTTATTAATATAATTCAAAATTTCTATTTTATTTTCATCTTCATTAGTTATATACACTATAGATTTATTATTGTTTAAATAATAAAATATTGTAGTTAAAAAAATAGTAGCTGTATTATAAAAATAAGAAATCACATTTAATCTATCGTGTTTGCTTTGACAATATTTTAATATATCTTGACTTACTTCCTCTTTACCTCTAAACATATTTACATTTATAGCCATAATTATCTTCCTCAAATCATATATCAAATATTTCTTTTATTCTCCATTTTAATCCTGAATATCTTTCAAAAGTTCTATCATTATCTTTCATAAAACTAATAGCTTTTTGAGAACCTACTAAAACAACCAGCTGCTTTGCTCTAGTTATACCTGTATATAATAAATTTCTATTCATAAGCAGAGGTGGTCCCATGAACATTGGCATTATTACTACAGGGAATTCACTGCCTTGACTTTTATGTATAGTAATTGCATATGCAAGTGTAAGTTCATCTAAAAACACAGAATCATACTCCACAATTTTATCGTCTTCAAAACTAACTACAACTGTATCTTCATCCTCTTTAATATCAATTATATAACCTACGTCACCATTAAATACCCCAATGCCCTTATCTTCATCTTCTGAATTATACTTTTTCCATTTTAAAGTATAATTATTTTTTGTCTGCATTACTTTGTCACCAACTCTAAAAATTGTATCTCTAAATTCTTTTTCTGTTTTATTCTTAGACTTAGGATTTAATATGTTCTGTAGTTCTTTATTTAAATTATCTATTCCTACTATACCTTTTTTCATAGGGGATAAAATTTGTATATCCTTTCTTTTATCCCAGGATTTATTAAATTTAGGTAGTCTGGTGTCTATTAAGGATATAATTTGTTCCAATATTTTTCCTGTATCATAACATTCTATAAAATAAAAATCACTGCCTTTTTTATTTAGCATAGGCATTTTACCATCATTAATTAAGTGGGCATTTACTGTTATCATGCTCTCTTTACCCTGTCTAAATATTTCATTAAGTCTTACAGTTTTTACAGAATCACTCTCTATAATATCTCTAAGTACATTTCCTGGTCCTACAGATGGAAGCTGATCTACGTCTCCTACTATTATAAGCCTAGTACCTATTGATATTGCCCCTAAAAGATTGTTCATTAAATTAATGTCTATCATTGAAGCTTCATCTACTATTAATACATCACACTGAAGAGGACTTCCTTCATCTCTTAAAAATTCAGTTCCTTCTTCTCCTGCACCTATTTCTAAAAGCCTATGAATAGTTTTTGACTCTCTTCCAGTAGCTTCTGTCATCCTTTTTGCAGCACGTCCTGTAGGTGCTGCCATAAACACTTTCATACCAGCTTTCTCAAATATACTGACAATACAGTTGATTATTGTAGTTTTACCTGTACCAGGTCCCCCTGTAATAACCTCAACACCATAAGATATTGCCCCTTTTATAGCTTCAATTTGTGATTTTGCAAATTTTAAATTATGTTCTTTTTCAAAAGATTTTATTTCCTTTTCTCCATTAACTTCTAACTCATCATAAGAAGTAGATGCAAGTTCCACAATTTTTCTTGTTACTCCTAGCTCTGCATAAAGATATGGAATAGTGAAAACTGCGCTATTTCCATATATATTGTCTATTTTTAATTTACCTTCTAAAACACTGTCATAAACAGATTTCTCAATGCTTTCTTCATCAACAGATAATATTTCTTTTCCCTTTTTAATAAGCTTTTCTAAAGGCATATATGTATTTCCTAGAAGGCAAAATTCATTTATCACATATCTTATTCCACTTTTAATTCTAAAAGGTGAGTTTCTATCTATACCTAAATTCTTTGCTATATTATCTGCAGTTTTAAAACCTATTCCTGATATAGTTTCTGTCAATATATATGGATTTTCTTTAACAATTCCTACAGAATTTGCTCCAAATCTTTTATATATTTTCATGCACTGATTAGCTGATATTCCATAGGTTTGAAAAAATATCATGATACTTCTAAGTTCTCTTTGTGAAGAGTAAGACTTCATTATGAGTTCAATTTTTTTCTCCCCTATGCCATTAATTTCCCTTAATCTTCCTATATCATTATCTAAAATTTCTAAAGTTCTCTCTCCAAAAAAATCAACTATTTTTTTTGCAGTAACAGGTCCTATTCCTGAGATAACTCCGCTAGCTAAATATTTCTCTATTCCTAAAACACTGTTTGGTAAGATTTCTTCAATGGCTGATACTTTTAACTGCTCTCCAAACTTAGGATGAATTACTGGCTCTCCTGTTACTTTATAATGCTGACCTTCACTAATATAAGGGATTATACCTACAATAGTTTTTTTAGTATTACCATTTCGTATATTGGCAATGGTATAACCATTATCCTCATTTTTAAAGACAATATCATCTATTATCCCTATTATATCTACCATGAAAATCTCTCCTAAAAATTCTTCTTTTGATTAATTATATCATAGCTGCTTATATGGTTCTAATTTTACTCCTTATGTGTCCACATAAAAGAAAATATATTATAAATCATTGCTTTTAAACTATTTTAAATTTTTCATTGTAAATTAAAATTAGCAAAAATATACTCTATATATAATATATTTTTGCCAATTTACAATCATTACAAACATATTATAGGTTTATCATTTGTAAATTTGACTTATCACTGAAAATAGATAACCCTAAAGGGCTTCCCGCTACTTTCCAGGGGTAGTAAAAAAAACTAATTTTTAATGTTCCATTATAGTTCTACATTGAAAAAGCCCTGTACTAAATTAAGTACAGAGCTTTTTTCTTATAAATATCTTCTAATTTGAGCTACTTTGCTTAATTTTTCCCATGGAAGATTTAAATCTGTTCTTCCAAAGTGTCCATAAGCAGCTGTTTGTTTATATATTGGTCTTCTTAATTCTAATTCTTTTATTATAGCACCAGGTCTTAAATCAAATACTTTTTTAATTATGTCAACAATCTTATCATCTGATATCTTTCCTGTTCCAAAAGTATCAACTTCAATTGATACAGGATTAGCTACTCCTATAGCATATGCAAGTTCTACTTCTAATTTGTATGCAACTCCTGCAGCTACTAAGTTTTTAGCTACCCATCTTGCAGCATATGCAGCTGAACGGTCAACTTTTGTTGGATCTTTTCCTGAGAATGCTCCACCACCGTGTCTTCCGTAGCCACCATAAGTATCAACAATTATTTTTCTTCCTGTTAATCCTGAATCACCTTGTGGTCCACCTATAACAAATTTTCCAGTTGGATTAATATAGTATTTAGTATTTTCATCTAATAACTCAGATGGTACTATTGCATTTACAACATGTTTCATTAAATCTTCATAAATTTGTTCTTGAGAAACATCTGGACAATGTTGAGTTGATATAACTATTGTATCTATCCTTACTGGTTTTTCATCCTCATATTCAACTGTAACTTGAGTTTTTCCATCAGGTCTTAAGTATGATAAAGTTCCGTTCTTTCTAACTTCTGCCAATCTTCTTGATAATCTATGAGCCATAGCTATTGGAAGAGGCATATATTCTTCAGTTTCAGATGTAGCAAATCCAAACATCATTCCTTGATCTCCAGCTCCTACAGCTTCAACTTCTTCTTTTTCCTGTCCTCTTTTTTCTATTGCTTCATTAACACCTTGAGCTATATCTGGAGATTGCTCATCAATAGATGTTAATACAGCACAAGTATTGCAATCAAATCCAAACTTAGCTCTTGTATATCCTATTTCTTCCACAGTTTTTCTAACTACTTTTGGAATATCCACATAACAATCAGTTGTTATCTCTCCCATAACCATAACCATACCAGTGGTTACTGCTGTTTCACAAGCTACTCTTGCATTAGGATCTTTTTCTAAAATACTATCTAAAACCGCATCTGATATCTGATCGCACATTTTATCTGGATGGCCTTCTGTAACTGACTCTGAAGTAAATAATCTTCTCACTTATAATCTCCTCCTCACTATATTTATAAAATAAAAAAACTCTTCTTAGATAAGAAGAGGCTAATATTTATACTTGCACTCTCTTATCTTGCAGAATTACTTCCGCAGGAATTGGCACCGTGGTATATACATACCGGTTGCCGGGTTTCACAGGGCCCGTTTCCCTCCACCTCTCTTGATAAGAGTATTATTTTATTATTAAGTTTACTAGATAATACTAACACAATGTAAATTTCATGTCAACATTACTATTGTAAATTATATTAAGGAGAAGATTTTCCCATAAATGTTATTTATATAACACTATATAGATGAACTACTCCAAAGTCAAATATATATCCGAATGTAAGTTAACAGTTTAATGTATTAATTAACAATCTAAAAATTGATAATGGACAATTATCAATTATATAAATATAAGCACAGCAACTTGTTAATACAAATTCTTAAGTATACAGATTAAATTTAGAGATGGTATATCTATAGGGTTCCACAGTGAAAATTTAATTTATACAGGATTTTAATTTCCATAATAAAAAATCTTTTTTGTCAATAAAAAATTAAGAATGAAAGCTAAGAATTATTAACTAATACTAATTTTTACTTCTTAGGAATTAATCGAATAATTTTGTCATCACCTGCACTTGGATTCCCTCTTCCATCCATATTACTTGTTGTTATATAAATGGCCCCATCTTTCGCCTGAATAACCTCTCGCAAACGTCCATACTCATTTCTTAACCATGACCTCATATTGTCTACTTCCATTCCATCTTCACTTAAGGATATAGCAAGTAACTGTTGTCCACGCAAAGTAGCAACAAGTAGAATTCCTTTCCATGGTCCTTGAGCTACAAAAGTAATTCCTGAAGGTGCCCATGTTTCTTCTTCACTGTATATCAATGGTTTTTGCATTATAACTCCTGGTACTTGTTCATTTCCCTGAACTATAGGCCACCCATAGTTAGCTCCCACTTGTATAATATTTATTTCGTCATGTGCTGTTTGCCCATGTTCTGATTCATATAATATACCATTTTGATTCCAAGCTAAACCTTGAGGATTTCTATGTCCTAGGCTGTATACTGGAAAATTAATAATTGGATTATCTTTAGGTATGCTTCCATCTAACTCTATTCTCAGTACTTTTCCTGCTGTATTTGTAATATCTTGGGCTAATGCAGAGTTTCCTGCATCTCCTGTTGTTATATATAACTTTTTATCTGGTCCTATTTTTATTCTTCCTCCATTATGAATTCGCCCACCAGGTATTTTATCTATAATAACATGATCAATTAATGCCTTATTATTCTGTTCAATCAATCTCACAACACGATTATAAATTTGATTATTTTCTACATATGAATGCATAACGTAAATATAACGATTTTGAGAATAATTTGGATCTAACACAATTCCCATTAACCCACCTTCACCTTGACTTATAAAAGGTAAATCAAATGTAATAAGTGGTTCTGGGTGAAGTTGACCATCTTCAATCATTCTAATTGCTCCAGACCTTTCTGTAAAATATATTTTTCCTTCATCACTTATAGCAATAGCCCAAGGTACATATAAATTTTCAGCAACAATTTCAATTTCATAGGGAAATTCCAATAATACATCATTACTAATTTCCCTGTTCTCCAAATTATACCTCCTTATTTTCATTCCATTACCCTCCAAATATATTTATTTTGTCTAGTAATACATCAATTCTTAATTATATAAATGATATATGTTTTAATATATTAAAAATTATTTATTTTAATGCATTGTGGATTTTATCTTGTTTCAAAAACTTTCAAGCGTAAGTTAACTTATTGCTTTCTATTTTGATATAATTTTTTAAATAAAAAAAGACACCTAATAAAAGATGTCTTTTGGTGGAGGAGGACGGATTCGAACCATCGAAGCGAAACGCAACAGATTTACAGTCTGCCCCCTTTGGCCACTCGG
>NZ_JACSQB010000080.1 GCF_014836835.1 Clostridium faecium
GAACAATTAATTAATAATTCCATAAATATATTATTAATAATAATTATTAATTAAAAATAAATATTGATAAAAATACAAATTTGTATTAAAATTTATATTAAACCAAAGTAAGTATAAATTCTAAAAATCAATTTAAGATAAAAGAATTTATAAATACATTTTAGAAGATAATAATAACATAGTTATTAATATAAAGTATTTAATTGAATTGGAGGAAGATTTAAATGTTAGAATTAAGAGAAGATAATTTCAAATTGGAATTAGCTAATACAGATAAACCAGTAGTTGTTGATTTTTGGGCTTCTTGGTGCGGACCATGTAAGATGTTAGGACCTGTTATTGAGGAATTATCTCAAGAAATGCCAGAAGCAGTATTTGCAAAAGTTAATGTTGAAGATAATTCTGCATTAGCTAGAGAGCATAGAGTAATGAGTATTCCAACAATAAAAATATTTAAAAATGGTTCTGTTGTAGAAACATCAGTTGGATTTAAACAAAAAGATGAATTAAAAGCTATAGTTGAAAAACATCTATAAAATAAGCGTGACATAAAGTCACGCTTATTTTATAGGTAAATAATTTTTTAAAAGATATAAGAAAACAAAGGTAGATAATATTACTACCTTTGTTAGTTATAATTCATGTAAAAAATTTGCTGAGTTTTGAAATACTTCTATTGATTTAAGGTTAAATTTTATCATAGTATCTTGTTCTAGTGAGCTTATGTTCTTTGAAGGCAATATAATTAATGTTAATAAAACTAATCCAATTACTAAATTATTTTTCATTAAACTCATCACCTCTTTATATATGGTATTTTTACCTGAATGTTAAAAATCATGCATGAATTTTATAAAAAAGTGAGTACAAATATAATTTATGGAAAATCATACCATAAGGTTTAGGAAAATAATCTTTCGTAAAAGCATATAATCTTTGAAAATCAATAGTTAAGCATATAGGTTGAAAATAAAAAATAATTTAAATTAAAGTAGGCGAATTTTTAAACTTTTTATAAGAACTTTTAAATTTACTATAATGATTTTCTGAACTGCTTAAATATTTTTTTGCTGTTATATAAAGAGAATCATAAAAATCACTATCAGTTTCTTCATTTTTAGAATGAACTTTTTCCATAGATAATGCATATTTAAAATTTTGAAGATAATTGTAGTATTCTTCCATGGAAGCTGATAATTCATCATAGGATTTTAATCCATTATTAGGTACAGAAATATCTTTTAAGCTGTCTTTTAGGTTTTTTAAAGAATTAATTTGGTCATTCACATCTGAAATTGCCAGTTCATAAGTAATAATATCATTTCTAGCCTTTGAAGATAATGAAGAAAAATCTATTTTTAATTTATCATAATAACTGCTAATGTTATCTATAGCATTTATAAATAGAGTATTTTGATCATCATTAACTTCTTTCTTTTTGCTTGAATTAAAAGCTGACAAACAATAATTAGTAATATTGTCAATTGCAAAAAAACTTGGTTTTAATATAGATGAAGCATTTTCACTAAATACAGAATAATAATTTGAAGCAATAGTATAGTATGTTTTCAAATCTTTAGCTGCTTTTTCTATATCATTTCCTGATGGATTTTTTAGCATAGCTTCCATTTGTATATACATAAGTATATTATTTTCCACACCATTTCTTAAGCTGTCCAACTTTTCTGGATCATATTCTTGAATATTAATATCTTCTTTTACTTTATTAAGTTCATTAATCATATCAGGAATTATTTTCAAAGATTTATTTACATTTATACTGTCTTTCACTACAAAATCATTACATTTACTATTTATTGTATTAATTTTTTTCAGTGCATCATCAATATAATTTACTTGTGCATTTGTAGTTTTTCCTTTAAAAAAGTTATAGCTAAAACAAAATACTGATATGGCTACCACCACAATCATTGAATATTTTAAAAATATTTCTCTTTTATCCTTTATTTCTATATTCATGAAATTCTCCTCCTAAATTATAAAAGTTTACTATTTTTTTTAATATGTTTAACGTTTATAGGGTTAAAAATATAGAATTATTATTTTAAAATATGCTTATACTTACAATAAGAATATTATTTTAATGCATTAAATATTTGCATAATTTTAATTTAAAATTATTACTTTTTTATATTGTTATATTAAGCAATAACGGAAAATATTCATAAATTATAAATTCGTAATTTTACTAAATAAAAATAATTTTACAATGTATTATAAATAAAGCTATTAGTGTATAATTATAATTAGGAATATAGTAAGAGGTGAGGCAGCAATGGAGGGTTTAAATTTTATAATAAATAGTTTAAAAGGATTTGATGTATTTTCACTTATAGATATTTTGGCAGTTTCTGTTATATTTTACAAAGGATATACTCTTATAAAAGAAACAAGAGCTGAACAATTATTAAAAGGTGTATTACTTATATTTTTGTTAATACCAATAAGTGAATTTTTCAATTTAACAATGCTTAATTATATTTTGAGTAATACAATTACAATTGGATTAATTTCTGTTGTGATTATTTTCCAACCAGAAGTAAGAAAAGCATTAGAGCACATAGGAAGAACTTCTTTTATGGATAAAATAATCTATGAAGATGAAGAAATAATGAATAGCGTTGTCAATGAAATTGTCGATGCTGTAGAAGCGTTAGCTAAAGAAAAAACAGGTGCACTAATTGTAATTGAACAAAAGACAGGGTTGGGAGACATTATAAATACTGGTACTAAAATAGATGCAGTAGTTTCCTCTGCATTACTTCAAAATATATTTGTTGTTAATACTCCGTTACATGATGGGGCTACAGTTATTAGAAATGATAGAATTGTATCAGCAGGATGTTTCCTTCCACTTACTAATAATGACAAATTAAATAAACAGCTTGGTACAAGACATAGAGCGGCGATAGGAGTTACTGAAATAACAGATTCACTTACAATTATAGTTTCAGAAGAAACTGGTGTTGTATCTTTAGCTGTAAATGGAAGATTGCTAAGACACTATGATAAAGATAAGTTAAAGAGTATTCTTGTTAAGATTATGAAAAGCAGACATAAAACGGAAGTAACATTTAAAGAGAGGGTTAAAGTATGGATAAAGAGAAAAGACAAGATATCTTAATTAAAATTTGCTGTATCATAGCCTCATTTGCATTATGGTTTTATATAAGAGGTACAGAGAATCCTATTACAAGTCATTCAATAAAAAATATACCAGTACAAGTTTTAAATACAGAAGCTTTAGCACAAAATAATTTGGTGTTACTGCCTGAACAAAATTTTAAAGTTAATTTAAATGTAAAAGGACCAGCATCAGCTGTTTATCATATAGATAAAAATAAAGATTTTAAAATTGTAGTAGATTTAAGTAAGTATGCTTTAAAAGCAGGGGTAAATACTATACCTATAGAAATCACAGAAAGTCCTAGTACTGTAAGCATAGTAAGCGAAAATTTATGGATAGAAGTAAAAATTGACACTATAAAAAATAAAGAAGTGCCAGTTACACCAGAAGTACAGGGAGAGTTAAGTCCAGGAGCATATAAAGAAGAATTATCTGTTTCACCAGCAGTTGTGAAAGTAAGTGGGCCATCCAAATATGTAGATAGGGTACAAGGTGTAGTAGGTAAAATAGATGTTACAAATATGGATAGAGATGTAGAAAAGGCAGTTGAATTAACACCTGTTGACAGCGAAGGAAATATAGTAAATAATGTTACATTATCAAGTTCCACTGCTACAATAAGAGTACCAATAAAGAGAGGTAAATCCGTACCGATTCGAATTAATATAACTGGTGAAGTACCAAATGGAGCAACCATTGAAACTATGGAAGTTACCCCTAAAAATGTTGAAATATTAGGTACTAGTGATGTAGTGAATAACATAGCTAATTTATCAACAGAACCTATAGATTTAACTACTATAACTGCTGATACAACTTTAGATGTACACTTGGAAATACCAGAAGGTGTTAGAATATCAAATGATATTACCACAGTAAAGGTGAAATTTACTTTAAATCTAAAGAAAAAATCAGAAAAAACTTTTAATATAGGGATAACACAGCTTAACGTTCCAGAAAAATCAACAGTGACTTTAGATAAAGATACTTTAGAATTAGCATTATCTGGTTATGAGGAAGATTTAAACAAAATTACACCAGAAACTATAACTGCAACATTGGATTTAAAAAATCTAAATGAAGGAGATCATGATGTTCCAGTAGTGATATCTGGAATACCTGAGAATGTAACAAAAGTATCACAAAATATACAAACAGTAAAAGTGAACATTAAGAAAACCACGGAGGTAATTAACGATAATGTGGATACGAGTGAATAACATAATACTAGATATAGAAGAAGATATAAATTTATTAAAAACAAAAGCAGCTAAAAAGCTGAAAATAAAAGAAAATCAAATAAAGGATTTTAGAATATATAAAGAATCTATAGATGCACGTAAAAAAAATTCTATCAAATTTAATTACTGCGTTGAAGTTACTTGTGATAATATGGACAAAATTCTATCAAGAGTTAACAGTAATGAGGTAAAAATAGAAAATAAAAAGTACAATGCAGAAATTGAATTTGGAAGTGAAAAATTAAATAATAGACCAATTATAATAGGAATGGGACCAGCAGGACTTTTTGCTGGTCTTCTTATGGCTCAAAAAGGATATAAACCTATAATAATTGAACGTGGCCAAGATGTAGATAATAGAAGCAAATCTGTAGATAATTTTTGGATTAAAAGAGAATTAAATAAGGAGTCAAATGTTCAATTTGGTGAAGGTGGAGCAGGGACATTTTCTGATGGAAAATTAACCACAAGAATTAAGGATGAAAGATGCCATTATGTTTTAGAAGAATTAGTTAAAGCTGGAGCACCAGAAGAAATACTTTATATGGCAAAACCTCATATAGGAACAGATATATTAAAATCAGTAGTTAAAAATATAAGAAAAACTATAATTGATTTAGGCGGTGAGGTGTTATTCAATTCCAAACTTGAGGATTTAATTATAAAAAATAATAAAATCCAAGCCGTAATTGTAAATGGAAATGAAATACCTTGTGAGGCATTAATACTTGCTGTAGGTCATAGTGCAAGAGATACTTATGAAATGTTATTTAAAAGAGGAGTATTTATGACAGCTAAGCCTTTTGCTATAGGAGTTAGAATAGAACATCTGCAAGATTTAATAAATGAAAATCAATATGGAAAGTATAAGGATCATCCAAGGTTAAAAGCTGCAGAATATAAATTAACTTATAGTAGTAAAAATTTAAATCGATCTGTTTATAGTTTTTGCATGTGTCCTGGAGGACAGGTAGTTGCTGCTGCTTCAGAAGAAAACACAGTAGTAGTTAATGGAATGAGTAATTATAAACGAGATAGTGAAAATGCAAATTCTGCCATAGTAGTATCTGTTAACCCAGAGGATTTTGGAAGTACTTCACCAATAGCAGGAATAAATTTTCAAAGACATTATGAAGCACTAGCATATAAGGTAGCAGGAGCTAATTATAATGCACCTATTCAATTAGTAGAAGACTTTTTAAATGATAAAAAATCTACCAAATTAGGTAATGTTAAACCAAGTTATGCACCAGGAGTAGAATTCAGTCAAATGAAGGAATGTCTACCTGATTACGTCATAAAGGCATTAAAGGAAGCACTTCCAGTTTTTGATAAAAGAATATTAGGATTTGGCAGTGGAGATGCCATACTTACAGGTATTGAAACTAGGACATCTGCGCCAGTTAGAATAAATAGGAATGAGAACAATATGAGTATTTCAACAGAAGGATTATATCCTGCTGGTGAAGGTGCAGGATATGCTGGAGGAATTATATCAGCAGCTGTAGATGGTCTGAAAATTGCAGAAACAATAATAAAAAAATACAATGTGCCGAATTATTAGTCATTTATATTGATATTTATATTGCAGGTTTGATAAAATGATAGTGGGGATTAATAAAAGGATACAAACGTGTAGTAAAAATTCAATATGAAAGGTGATAATATGGCTAAGAAAAGTTATATGTTAGTGGTTAACCCAGGATCTACCTCAACAAAATTAGCAATTTTTAATGAAGAAAATTGTATAGTGTCCACAAGTTTGATTCATGACTTAGAAGAAATTAAAAAATTTGACAGTATATATGAGCAAAAAGATATGAGAATTAAAATGATTTTGGAATGGCTTAAAGAAAAAGGAATAGAATTAAACGAATTAGCACTTGTAGTAGGAAGAGGCGGACTTTTAAGACCAATGTCAGGGGGAACTTATAAAGTTACAGAAAAAATGCTTGAAGATTTAAAAATAGGAATACAAGGAAAACACGCCTCTAACTTAGGTGGAATTATTTCTTATGAAATAGCTAAGAAAGTAGGGATAAATTCTTATATAGTTGATCCAGTTGCAGTAGATGAAATTGAGGATGTAGCAAGAATATCTGGTATGCCAGAACTGCCAAGACGATCTTTAATTCATGCCCTAAATATGAAAGCAGTAACTAGAAAAGTATGTAAAGATAAAAAATTGGATTTTTTTAATAGCACCTTTGTGATAGCACATCTTGGGGGAGGAATAACTATATCTCCATTTATAAATGGAAGGGTAATTGATTGCAATAATGCAAATCATGAAGGCCCGTTTTCTCCAGAAAGAACGGGCACACTTCCAGTAGGAGATTTAGTTGATATTGCCTATAGTGGTGAATATACAGAAAAAGAATTAAATAAAAAGATAGTTGGACAAGGTGGTTTAATAGCTTATCTTGGAACTAATGATGGAAGAATTATAGACAAGCGTATTGATGATGGAGATAAAGAAGCAGAACTTATTTTTAAGGCCATGGCATATCAAATAGCAAAAGAAATTGGAGCTATGTCAGTGGTCTTAAAAGGTAAAATGGATGCAATAATAATAACAGGGGGATTAGCTCACAATAAAAAGCTAATGAATTGGATTTCTGAATATGTAGGATTTATTGCACCAATAGAAGTGGTTCCTGGTGAAGATGAAATGTTAGCTTTAGCTCAAGGGGCTCTAAGAGTACTCAAAGGAGAAGAAGAGCCTAAAATTTATGAGAAGGAAGCAATTTTTTAATTCTTCATTTTGAATTAGGCATATTCAGAAATAACAAGTCAGTATTTTAGCCTATTTTGTGCTATACTGCATTATAAGTAATCGTTCACATTAAGCTGTGAACAGAACTTGAGTCCATGTCTTATTAAGATAGACTAATATCTTTGACCTGTTTATATTTCAAATGCCTTATAGATATATTATTAGCATAAAAGCTATAACTAATGAATAAGGAGGAGAAAAATGGTAAAGACATTTGAGGAAATTGTTGGTAAAGTTAAATCTCAGCCCATGAAGACTGTTGCAGTTGCAGCAGCTCAAGATGAGCCAGTATTGGAAGCTATAAGAGATGCCAAAAAAAATGGTATTGCAGAGGCTATACTGGTTGGGGATAAGGAAGAGATAATTACCATTGGTAGAAAAATAGGAATGAATATGGATGACTTTCAGATTATTGACGAGAAAAATGTAAAGGCTGCTGCATTAAAGGCAGTTGAACTGGTATCAAGTGGTAAAGCTGATATGATGATGAAGGGGCTTATAGATACGGCAAACTTTCTAAGAGCAGTATTAAATAAAGAGGTGGGGCTTAGAACGGGAAAACAAATGTCTCATATAGCAGTGTTTGAAATTCCCGGCTTTGATAGATTGATATTCTTAACGGATGCAGCTTTTAATATGTATCCAGAATTAAAGGAAAAGATAGACATAGTTAATAATGCTGTTATGGTTGCAAAATCTATAGGTGTTGAAACTCCAAAGGTAGCACCAATTTGTGCTGTGGAAGTTGTAAACCCAGCAATGCAGGCAACATTAGATGCTGCCACACTTTCAAAAATGAATGAAAGAGGGCAAATAAAGGGATGTATAATTGATGGTCCACTGGCACTTGATAATGCGATATCAGTGGAAGCAGCGCAGCATAAAAAAATAACTAGTCCAGTTGCTGGAAAAGCAGATATATTACTTATGGCAAATATAGAAGCTGGCAACGCAATGTATAAATGCTTAACATATACAACTAAATCTAAAAATGGGGGATTACTTGCTGGAGCAGCAGCACCTGTTATAGTCACATCTAGGGCTGATTCACCAGAATCAAAGATGAATTCTATAGCATTAGCTGCATTAGTCGCAGAAAGTAATTAAATTTAGGGGGATAAATTTATGGCATTTAAATTACTTATTATCAATCCAGGTTCGACTTCAACAAAGATCGGTGTTTATGAGGATGAAAATCCTATATTGGTTGAAACACTAAGACATAGTTCAGAAGAAATCGGAAGATTTAATTCTATATATGACCAATTTAATTTTAGAAAAGAAGTTATACTAAACGTATTGAAACAAAAGAATTTTGATGTTAATAAATTAGATGCTGTGGTTGGAAGAGGAGGACTCTTAAAACCAATTGAAGGTGGAACATATACTATAAATCAAAATATGTTAGAAGATTTAAAAGTAGGAGTTCAAGGACAGCATGCATCCAACTTAGGAGGAATAATAGCCAATGAGATAGCTAAAGGATTAAACATTCCAGCTTATATAGTTGATCCGGTAGTGGTGGATGAAATGACTGATATAGCTAGAATTTCTGGTATGCCAGAAATAGAGAGAAGAAGTATATTTCATGCATTAAATCAAAAAGCTGTTGCAAGAAGATATGCAAAAGAAAAAAATGTTAAATATGAAAATTTAAATTTAATAGTTGCTCATATGGGTGGTGGAATTTCTGTAGGAGCTCATGAAAATGGAAAAGTTGTTGATGTGAATAATGCTTTAGATGGAGAAGGACCATTTTCACCAGAACGAACTGGCGGATTACCAGTGTCAGACTTAGTAAGTTTGTGCTTTAGCAGGAAATATACCTTGGAAGAGATGAAAAAGAAAATCACTGGTCAAGGTGGATTTGTAGCATATTTAGATACAAATGATGCTAAAGAGGTTGAAGAAAGGGCTTTAGCAGGAGATGAAAAATGTAAATTGATATTTGAAGCAATGGGATATCAAATTGCAAAAGAAATAGGTAAGTGTGCAGCAGTTCTAAAAGGAAAAGTTGATGCTATAATATTAACAGGTGGAATTGCTTACTCTAAATCAATGGTAAACTATATTAAAGATAAAGTAGAGTTCATTTCAGAAGTAGTTGTTTACCCTGGAGAGGATGAGTTATTAGCACTTGCTGAAGGTGGACTAAGAGTTTTAAGAATGGAAGAAGAAGCTAAAGAATATAAATAAAAAGGTGATATTATGAGTAGAATTAGGATTTTTACAGGACATTTTGGAAGTGGAAAAACAGAAATAGCTATAAACTACGCCATAAATTTGGCTAAAGAAGGCAGAAAGGTTGCAATAGTTGATTTAGATATTGTAAATCCATATTTCTGTGTTAGAGATTTAAAAACTGAATTAGAAAAATATAATATAAGAGTCATATCATCTAATCCAGAATTTGTGAATGCAGAACTTATGGTGGTGCCTGCAGAAGTACTTTCTGTATTCAATGACAAAAGCTATGATGTGGTCTTTGATGTAGGAGGAGATGACTCAGGAGCTATAAGCTTAGGTCAGTATAATAGATATTTTAAAGAAGAACCTTATGATATGTATTTTGTTATAAATGGGAATAGACCATTTACATCAAATAATATAGATACTAAAGAGTATATAGAAAATATTGAAAGGGCTTCAAGACTTAAAGTATCACATTTGATTTCAAATACTAATTTATCTTATGAGACTACTAAAGAGCACATAATTAAAGGTGATAAGGAAGTTTCAAAATTAAGTAAAGATCTTAATATACCTCATGCATTTACAGTTTGTACAAAAAATATAGTGGATGAAGTAAAAGATGAGATTAGTGGAGAAGTATTTTCTATAGATATTTTTATGTTACCACCATGGCGTAAGTTTGAATAGTCAGAATTTTAACAATCAATAAAATTGACAGGAAATTCAGACGGCGTTAAAATGTAGTTAACAAGCTTAAAATTATTTATCTGATATGTCGAATTGTTAAAGTATAGGGTTTGGCATTATAAGGAGGTAGAGGTTATGGCAAGAGTTATATTTAGAGAAGAAAGATGTAAAGGATGTGGTAACTGTATAGCAGCATGCCCTAAGAAAATAATAAGCTTCTCTGAAAAGCTAAATCTAAAGGGATATCATCCAGCTACAATCGCTAAAGATAAAGAAGACGAATGTATTGGATGTGCGTCATGCGGAAGAATGTGTCCAGATCTTGTAATTACAGTTGAAAAGTAAAGGGAGGTTAGATTCATGGCAGAAAAAGTATTAATGAAGGGAAATGAAGCTATCGGTGAAGCAGCTATTAAGGCTGGATGTCAATGTTTCTTTGGATATCCTATAACACCACAAACAGAAATCTCAGCATATCTTTCAAGAAGAATGCCTCAAATAGGAAGAGTATTCCTACAAGCAGAAAGTGAAATTGCAGCCATAAACATGGTTTATGGATCAGCAGGAACAGGAACAAGATGTATGACATCTTCAAGTTCTCCAGGAATAAGCTTAAAGGCTGAAGGAATATCATATATAGCAGGGGCTGAACTTCCTTGCGTAATCGTTAACATTGTAAGAGGCGGTCCTGGACTTGGTAGTATTCAGCCAGCACAATCAGATTATTTCCAAGCAACCAAAGGTGGAGGACATGGCGATTTTAACATGCCAGTATATGCTCCAGCTTCAATACAAGAAATGGTTGATATAATTCAAGATGCTTTTGATGTTGCAGAAATTTACAGAACTCCTGTTATGGTAATGGGAGACGGAATGATGGGTCAAATGATGGAACCTGTTGAATTTAAAGAGAGAGAACCTAAAGAACTTCCAGCTAAAACTTGGGCTGCTGAAGGATTAAGAGGAAGAAAAATTCATAATGTAATAAACTCTCTTTACTTAAAACCAGAAGGTTTAGAAGAACACAATATAAAATTACAAGCTAAATTTAAAGCTATAAAAGAAAATGAAGTTAAATATGAATTATTTAATTGTGATAGAGAAAATGATTTAACATTAGTTGCCTACGGAACAACTTCAAGAATATGCAAGAATGTTGTTAAGATGGCAGAAAAAGAAGGTATAAAATTAGGATTAATAAGGCCAATAACTCTATGGCCATTCCCAGTAGAAGCTTTTGAGAAAACTGTAAATAATACAAAAGGATATTTATCAGTTGAACTTAGCTGTGGACAAATGGTTGAAGATGTAAGACTAGCTGTTGAAGGCAGAAAACCAGTAAGCTTCTTTGGTAGAAGTGGCGGTATAGTACCAAACCCAGATGAAATTTTAGATAAAGTAAGAGAAATAGTAGGAGGTGCTAAATAATGGCTATAGTATTTGAACCAACAAAAGCATTATTAGATGTTCCTACACACTATTGTCCAGGATGTACTCATGGAATTATCCATAGACTAGTAGGAGAAGTTCTAGAAGAATTAGATGTTTTAGATAAAGCTATAGGAGTTGCACCAGTTGGATGTTCAGTTTTAGCATATGACTATTTTGCTTGTGATATGTTTGAAGCAGCTCACGGAAGAGCACCAGCAGTTGCAACAGGAATAAAAAGGTCAAAACCAGATGCAGTGGTATTCACATATCAAGGTGATGGAGACCTTGCTGCAATAGGAACTGCAGAAATAGTCCATGCTGCAACAAGAGGAGAAAATATAGTTACTGTATTCGTTAATAACTGTATATATGGTATGACAGGAGGGCAAATGGCTCCAACTACATTACCAGGACAAGTAACAGAAACTTCACCATATGGAAGAGATGTAAAGACTCAAGGACATCCAATAAGAGTTTCAGAAATGATAGCTACTTTAGATGGTGCATGTTATGTTGAAAGAGTTTCTGTAGATAGTGTTCCAAACGTACTTAAAACTAAAAAAGCTATAAAAAAGGCTTTTGAGAATGCTATAGCAGGAAAAGGATTCTCACTAGTTGAAGTATTATCTATATGTCCAACCAACTGGGGTCTATCTCCAAAAGAGTCAATGGAATGGTTAAGAAGTAATATGATGCCGTTCTATACTTTAGGAGTTAAAAAAGACACAACTGTGGAGGTGAAGTAATTATGGCATCACAAGAAATTATATTTGCTGGATTTGGGGGACAAGGTATTCTTTCAATGGGTAAATTTTTAGCTTATGCAGGTATGGATGCTAATAAAAATGTTTCTTGGTTACCATCTTATGGTCCAGAGATGAGAGGGGGTACAGCTAACTGTTCTGTAATAGTTACTGATGATCAAGTAGGATCTCCTATAGTTACTAAACCAACTTCTGTTGTAGTAATGAATAGACCATCATTAGATAAGTTTGAAAAGAGCTTAGTTGAGGGTGGAGTATTAATAATAGATAGTAACTTAGTAGATAGAGAAATTGAGAGAAAGGATATTGAAGTTATAAAGATTCCTGCTCAAGATGAGGCTGCTAAGTTAGGAAGTGGACAAATAGCTAACATGGTACTTTTAGGTGCACTAGTAGCTAAAACTCAAATAGTTTCCATGGAGGAATTATTACAAGCTCTAAAATCACACGGAAAAGAAAAATTCTTTGAAATTAATAAAAAAGCACTAGAAATAGGAGCTTCATATACTAAATAATAAAATAAACTAAGAATTTATAAGAAAATATTGCTTTACGAAGATACAGTCATTAGTCCGAAAGTATGAAAATTTAAAACACTATATGTGATTTCATTTAAAATTATAATTCACTAATTTTTGGGGTACCAGAGTATAAACTTATTTATACTGGTGGAAGAGAATAATTCATGTAATATAAATATGTAAAATATAAAAAATGGGGGACTTAAAATGGGAAAACAATATCGTGGAAAAGGGCTATGGAAATTACCAGCTAGAGGTAGGGGGACTTGTCCTATATGTAAAGCTGAAAGGATAAAAGTTTTATATGATATAACTTTGGAAGATGGAAATAAAATAAAAGTTTGCAAAAGATGTCAACACAAAAAAGTTGATACATTGTCAACAGTTAGTTGATAGTAGATAATTATCATTAGAACTAAAAGTTTAAATGGAGCTATGCAAAAGCAGTTAAAAACTGTTAATGCATAGCTCTTTTTTTAGATATAAAATATCTTAAATATTTTTAATATCTTTATCTTCGTGAGCTTTAATATAACCTCCATAGCTGCAATTGGGACATTGAATTTTATAATTATTATAAGCAAGAAAAATTTTATTTGATTTAGAATTAAAAATAAATCCACATTCTGGACAAATAAAATAATATTTTTTAGCTGTGTTTTTAAGAATAAAAATAATAATTAATATTAAAGACATTACTAAGATTATAGGAAATGCACTAATACTAGAAGAATCCATTCTTCAATAATCCCCCTTTGAATTAAACCTATTAGTAAAGATAATACTTTTAAATTTGATTTATCCATGAAGTTAATTGAAATTTATTCTGTAGAGGACGACAGTGTTGGTCAAGAACACTGGCATTTTTATACTGCTAGCCAAAAGATGATTTTTCATTGGTAGAAAAGATTATATTGTAGTTATATTATATTAAAATAAATTGTAAATTACATCTTGTTTAAAAAAATTTAAATAAGATGTTGTGTAATAAAACAATGTTATGTTACAATGGATTTGTAAGTTAAATGAAATCTTATAGAAATTTATTATAGAAGAATTTATATTTAAAGAGAGGTAATGTTT
This sequence comes from Clostridium faecium, assembly GCF_014836835.1. Classification (GTDB taxonomy): domain Bacteria; phylum Bacillota; class Clostridia; order Clostridiales; family Clostridiaceae; genus Clostridium_J; species Clostridium_J faecium. The sequence goes on from NZ_JACSQB010000080.1 coordinate 13,845, forward strand.
ATGAATTTTGAAAAGAATCAATTAAGAGAACTAAAAATTTCAGGAAGTGGAACTTCAGCAGGCGGTAATTTTGACGGCGTGAGCATAAATGGAAGTGGGAATATATATGGTGATACAAAGTGTAATGACTTTAAAATAAGCGGCAGCGGTGGAGTAGAAGGCAATTTGAAATGTAAATCAGGAAAAATTAGTGGTTCAGCAAAAATATTAGGAGCTGTTGATTCAGAAGAATTTAAAATAAGTGGATTTGGAAAAATTGAAGGCGATTTAAAAGGAAAAGACATTAATATTTCTGGATCAGCAAAAATTCTAGGAAGTATTTATGGAGAAGATATTAAAATTTCTGGTGGTATTAACGTTGAGAAGAATATAGAAACTGATAATTTTCAGATGACTGGTAATTTTAAATCAAAAGGAATGTTAAATGCTGAAAATGTAAATATATATTTAGGTGGTAATTCTAATGTGGAAGAGATAGGTGCTACTAATATAGAAATTTTAAAAAGTCCAAGAAAAAATGGAATAGCATCATTAATAGCTAAAGTTATTGGAAATAATTTTGGTACATTGACAACTAAGATTATTGAAGCAGATGAAATTTATCTTGAAAATACTAATGCAGAAGTTGTTAGAGGAAAAAATGTTATAATAGGTGATGGCTGCAATATAAAACTAGTAGAATATAAAAATGAATTTAAAATAACAGGTGATAGTGTAGTTAGTGAAGAAAGACATATATAAATTGTAACTAAAGAAAAATAGGAGGTGATAGCATGGAGGAATTAATATCTAAAAAAGAGCTTTTAGAAGTAACTAATATTTCATATGGTCAATTGTATAGATGGAAAAGAAAAAAATTAATTCCAGAAGAATGGTTCATTAAAAAATCTAGTTTTACAGGGCAAGAAACCTATTTTCCAAAGGAAAAAATATTAGATAGGGTAGAAAAAATTCTATCTTTTAAAGGAGATATGCAGTTAGATGATTTAGCAGAAATGTTTTCACCTAAGATTCAAATTGATAAAAAGAATAGGGAAGAACTATTGAATTTAAAAATTATAAACAGCTCTACTATGGATTTGTATGAGGAGATAAAAGGTGAAAAGGAAGCATATGATTTTCAGCATATACTTTCAATATATATATTAGAACACATATTATCTAAAGGTGAAATAACTTTAGATGAAGCTAAATCTATAATAACTATAATAAATGACCATTATGAAGATTTTCAAAATAATAGGTATAAAATACTTTTAATAAGAAAATTAGGAGTTTCCTTTTGCATGGCTATTATGGAAAATAATAAATTAATATTAGATGAAAGTGGAAAAATTGTATTAAATTTAGAGTTATCTAATTATATAGAAGAACTAAAGTTAAAGTTAATATGAACCTAATTTTAGAATTACTATAATTATATTGTCATATAATTTATAAGTAATACTATTTAGGGGGAAGTAAATGAAGGACGAATTAACTAATATATTAATTTCTGTAAAAGAAAATCATATATCTGTTAATAACGCTAAAGTACTTATTGAAGGATTATACGCTCCTTATAAAGGAAAAAATATAAATATTGTAGTATTTCAAAAAGAAAAGGATCCAATTAAATTTAAGTTTCCAGTAAAATTTGTACTTTCTGTAATAAAAACCTTTGGTACAATACCAAACCTAGGAATAAAACAACTGGAATCAGTGGATTTAAAAAACCTTTCAAAAGTTGTATCAGTTGCCATAGAAGAAAATATTACAGGGGAAATTTTAGAAATGGAAACAGATGATCATAATATAATTAAGGTTTCTATAGAATAAATCTTAATTAATGGAGAATGGAAAATTTAAACTAATGCACAATTAAGGTGGAAATTTAAACACCCCTGGGGAACAGCGCGAAGCCCGTTAGGGTTACCCTGGGTGCAGTATAATTTGGAACATAAATCAGTGGCATTATGCTAAATTTATGGAGATAAGCAATACACAATTTCAAATAATGCAAAATTCACAATTAAGGAGAAAATAATTTTTTAAACTGATCTTTTAACTAGCAACTTTATGTTGCTAGTTTTTTCATAACAAGTTACTTTGGAACTTTAAAAAAAACAATAAATTGTAATTTATCAGCTACTGCTAAAAAAATATCCATAATTGTAAATTAGGTAGTTGCAGTTTCCAATTTCTTCTCATATTGTAGAGGTAAGGGTTTTATATTATAATAACAATGTATATACATTAACAATTTATGAAAGAAACTATATTTATATAAAAATTGATTTTAGGCATCTGAGGAACCCTATAGTAAAGATGTCTTAATAGAAAATTGGAGAAAAACGGATTAGAAAAGAGGTAAAAATATGAGTAGAATATTTGGTACTGACGGTGTTAGAGGTATTGCAAATAGTGAATTAACAGTGGAACTTGCTTATAATTTAGGAAGAGCAGGAGCTTATGTATTAACTGAAACAGCACACAAGCCCAAAATATTAGTTGGAATGGATACCCGAATATCAGGACACATGTTAGAAGCAGCTTTAGTTGCAGGGATTTTATCTGTTGGTGCAGAGGCAGTTTCTTTAGGAGTAATTCCAACTCCAGCTGTTGCTTACTTAATTAAAAAATATAATGCTGATGCAGGAGTAGTTATATCTGCTTCTCACAATCCTGTTGAATATAATGGCATAAAATTCTTTAATAAAGAAGGATTTAAATTAAGTGATGAATTAGAAGATAGGATACAAGCTACTATAGAAAATGGATTTAAAGAAGTACCAGTTCCAGTAGGCACAGAATTAGGAAGAAAATCTATAGTTGATACAGCTATTGAGGACTATGTTAATTTTGCAATTTCCACAGTTGAAGGAAATTTAGAAGGATTAAAAATAGCCATAGATTGTGCCAATGGAGCTTCATATAAAACTTCAGAATTAGCGCTTAAAAAATTAGGAGCAGAAGTTTTAACTATAAATAATACACCAGATGGATGTAATATAAATTTAAATTCTGGCTCAACTCATCCAGAAGGATTGATGAAATTTGTTGTGGATAATAAATGTGATTTAGGACTGGCTTTTGATGGTGATGCAGATAGATGCTTAGCAGTTGATGAAAAAGGAAATCTTATTAATGGAGATTTTATGATGGTAATTGCTGCCAAACATTTAAAAGAGCAAGGAAAGCTAAATAAAGATACAGTAGTTGTAACTGTTATGAGCAATTTAGGATTAGATATAGCTTTAAAAGAAGAAAACATAAAAACTGTTAAAACTAAAGTTGGAGACAGATATGTTTTAGAAGAAATGAGAAAGAGTGGATATAGTATAGGTGGAGAGCAGTCAGGACACGTTATATTCTTAGATTATAACACAACAGGAGATGGATTGGTTTCAGGGCTTCAGCTTGCTTCAACTGTTAAAGCAAGTGGAAAAACTTTAAGTGAACTTGCCTCAGTTATGACAGAACTTCCACAAATATTAGTTAATGCTAAAGTTCCTAACAATATGAAAAATATTCATAATGAAGACAAAGAAATAATGGATGAAATAGCTAAAATGGAAGCAAGACTTCAAGGCTGTGGAAGAGTTTTAATAAGACCTTCAGGAACAGAACCACTAGTAAGAGTAATGCTTGAAGGAAAAGTTCAAAGTGAATTAGATGAAATGGCACATTCATTAGCAAAATTAATAGAAGAAAAAGCAAATAAGTAGATATTTAACTAGCAACTTTATGTTGCTAGTTTTTTTCACCTCTGGGGAACAGTAGTGAAACCCGTTAGGGTTCCCCTGGGGTGCAGTGTAGTTTTGAATTAATACCAGTGACATTATAGCAAATTTATGGTGATAAGTTATGTAACTTAACTAAATTATTATCAAATGTGGTAGATGCATTGCCATATTATAATTGTGAACTTTAAATTATTAAAAATTCATTAAATTATTAAATTTATAGCTTTTATATGTGATAATAAGAGAATAACAAATTTATTAAATAATTTTCTGAAATCTACTTGTATTTATGAAAATAATGAGTTATCATATACTATATTAAGTGATACGAAATAATGCATAAGTATTATTAATGAGGGGGAAAACTATGTTAAAAGTTGAGAATCTAAGCAAAAAATATGGTAAGACTTTAGTGGTAAAGGATGTATCCTTTGAGGTTAATGATGGAGAGATTGCTGTGCTTTTAGGACCAAATGGTGCAGGAAAGTCAACTACTATAAAATCAATCTTAGGATTATTAAAAACTAAGGGTGAAATCAAGGTAAATGGATATGAGAATAAGTCTATAGAGGCTAAAAGAGACTTAGGATTTATTCCAGAGATGCCAGTTTTATATGATTGGTTAACAATAGAAGAGCACGTTGAGTTTGTTTCTAAAGCATATGGAATAGAAAATTATAAGGATAAAATGGAAGAATATTTTGAGATATTTGACTTAAAAGATAAAAGAGGTAAACTTGGCAGAGAGCTATCTAAAGGTATGCAGCAAAAAGTTTCAATTATTTGTGCTCTAATTACAAATCCAAAGGTAGTTTTATTTGATGAACCAATGATAGGACTTGATCCTAAGGCAATAAAAGCCATTAAAAAAATTATTAAAGAACTAAAAAATGATGGATGTACTATTGTTATTTCAACTCATATTATAGAGTCAGTAGATGAACTTTGGGATAGAGCATTAATAATGGACAAAGGTGAAATCATAGTTTCTAAGTTAAGAGATGAAATTGAAGAAGGTGGAGAATCACTAGAAGAAATTTTCTTTAGAGTAACAGAAAAAATCAATAAAGAAACAGAAGATAAGTAGGAGGTGGGATAAATGAAGCCATTACTTTACATACATTATAGAAGTTTTGTTAATTTTTTTAAGGATATGGTGAAAAAGCCCCTAAAGCTTTTAGGTATGCTTTTTTATGTGGGGTTATTAGCTTTTGCAATAATTGGAGGACTAAAGAGCTCTAGTGGCGGTGATTATAAATCACCAGAAATGCTTTTATCAATAATATCATCTGTTTGTATTTTCTTTTATGGACTAACTTTATTGAGTAGTGGAAATAGTAAAGGTCTATTTAGAAAAAGCGATGTAAACTTTATATTCACATCTCCTGTTAAGCCACAGAAAGCAATTGTTTATGCTTGTATTAAAAATATGGGGCAACTTCTTATATTTATTGTTATGATTGCTTTTAATTCAGCTACATTGGTAAGATTCTTTAACTTAAAAAATACAGGTTTAGTAAATATTTATGTATCAATAATTTTTTGTTTAATTTCAACTAGTGCAATGTCTGTATTGTTAATATCATTAAACACTAAATATCCAATATTAGATAGGATAACTAAGGGTATAGCATACATACTAGGCGCAATTCTTATTGCACAATTTGGATTCAGCTATTTTTCTAATAATAGTTTATATGATGCTTTTATAGATACCTTTAATAATAATGTTTTATATTATGTTCCTCTATTGGGGTGGAATATGGAAATAGTTAAAGGTGGATTAGTTGGCTTTGAAGTTAACACTATTATTTTTATAGGAGCATTTTTACTATTTATAACTGCAATAATTTACACTATAAATAGAATGAATTTAGAATATACAGAAGAAATGATACAAAAAGCAGAAGAGTTTGAAGAAGCTTTAGAGTCTGTTAAAGATGGCAAACAAATGAATGTATTTGTTAAAAAAGGAAAATCAAAGATGCTAAGAGGAGCCAAAGTCAATTATAGTAAAAGCGGTGCTGCAACAATTTTTAAAAGACAAATTTTAGAGTTTAAAAAGCGTGGAATCTATACTCAAGGATTAAAATTATTGGTATTTACAATAATCACTTTCATAGCAGTATATAAATCAGGAGAAAGTGGTTTTAATATAGCACTTGGAATAAATCTATATTTTGCATTTTTAATGACAATGTCAGGAGCAATAGGAGCAGAAAGAAAAAAGCATTATATTTATTTAATTCCAGATAGCAATTTTAATAAACTGTTTTACAGCACTTTATTTGATAATTTAATTACTATTTTTAATGGATTAGTAATCTTTTTAATACCTGCTGTTGTATTTAAGATAAGCATAATAAATATTGTCTTAAATATAGCTATATATTCTATGTTTCATTATTATTTAAGATATAATGAAATAATATTTACTAAGTATTTAGGAAACATATTAACTAAACAATTAAAGCCCATTATATATTCACTGCTTTTAATTATAACTTTAGCTTTAGGCGGATTTATAGTTGGTGGGATGTCAGCTTATATTGGAGAATCATTCACTATTGTTTACGGTAAAATAATAGCATTAGTATATATAACAATTTTATGTTTAATATTTATGATATGGGCAAAAGCTATATTTAACAATATGGAATTGGAATAAAGGAATTTAAAAATACCAATAGAAGATAGTCTTGAAAGAGGCTATCTTTTTTATTATGATTAATATTGTTATGAAATCTGTATTTGACATGATATATGATATTTTTGAACATGTAAAAAGAATCCCGTTAGAAGTATTGAATAAATTTGATAGTGTGTATTTAAATCAAAGAATTAATAGTGATAGTAATGAAATTATAAGTTATATGACTAATAATTTTATAGGTATAATCTTAAATAGTTTAAATATATGCATAATAAGCACAATATTATTAAAAATAAGCTACAAGATAAGCGTTATGCTATTTTTTATGATACCGGTATATTTATCTATATATTTTTTATTTAAGAACTTGCTTTATAAATATAATAAAAAATTAAAAGAAGTTCAAAATAAATATATGTCAGTATTAAATAGCCAGATTACAAATGTAAAATTAATAAAAATGATTAGTTTTTTTGAATTTTTGTCAAAT
>NZ_JACSQB010000139.1 GCF_014836835.1 Clostridium faecium
ATTTTGAATATTAAAATAATATTTACTAATATATAAAAAATTCGTTGTTATTATCTTGTCTTTCATTGAATTAATAATTGTACTTGTCTTCTTTTGATAGTTTAGTCTCCTTAACATTAACAACTTTCAATCTCAAATTTACAACAATTAATCCAAAATTTTATATTCATTACTTTATTTATCAGGTCAACTTTATAGTATCAGGACATGTTATTCTGGTCAAGTTTTTTTGTAATACTCTCTATGTTAGGATATTTATTGTAGGAGAGAAAATAATCAATTACATATTTATCAAAAGAAACAGGTATAATTAAATAACATTATAAAGATGAAAGACACCAGTTAATGAAAACAGAAATACTTAGAATAGTTCTGTGAAAAGAGTTATAATCCCTAATGATAGATTTTATCTAGTACAATAATAAACACTATCACAGTGGATTAAATTTTATAACTCCAATTTCAAGACACAATGGACTATCTAGAAAATAACAAAGAGTTTAGCATTAAATAAAAACTTATTTTAACGCTAAACTCTATTTTTATATTTCATATTAAGATATTACAATAATGTTATTTATAAGAATAATTGTTATAAATTTAGATATTTAATCAAATACTTTCTCTTTAAGTATTTGATAAAAAGGTTTTTTATCCACATGATTATTGGTTATTAAAGGCTCACATAATAATTGTTCTTTTTCATCACTTATGACTATTGACCCTATCATTTCATCTTTATTAACTGGCGCTTTTAAGGTATTAGGAGCTTTTATTTCTACTTTTAATTCTTCACCTTTTTTTGCAAGCATGTTTATATCTTTATCTATAGACAATTCTAAAGGTTCTTTTCCGTCTTCAACATCTATTTTTTTAACTAATTCCCCTTTTGAAAATAACTTTTTATATTCATAATTTTCTTTAACATAATTAAATATTTTTTTAGTTTCTTCCCATCTTGGAGTACAATTTAAAGTCACTATTATTATATCTCCTCCATCCATGTGCACAGAAGAAACTAGACATTTTCCTGCGTTTCCTGTGTATCCGGTTTTTACTCCATTGGCATTTGGCATTTGATACAAAAGTTTATTTATGTTTTGATAATCTCTTGTAAAATTGTATTTTTCTTTAGGAACAAATTTAGAAGACACTATTTCATCAAATTTAGGTATCTCTTTTGCCTTTTTAGTTGCCATTGCTAAATCGTAGGCTGTAGAGTAATGATACATACTATCTAGTCCATGAGGAGATTCAAAATGAGAATTTGTTAATCCAATTTGCAAACAATATTCATTCATCAGTTTACAAAATTCTTCTACTGAACCTGAAATTCCTTCAGCTATAGCTATGGCTGCATCATTACCAGATTTAAACATTAATCCGTACAATAATTCATGAAGAGTTATTTTTTCATTTTCTTTATAGCCAACATTTGAGCCTCTTATACTAGCAGCATTTTTTGATATAACAAACTCCTCATCTAAAATTCCATAATTTAAAGCTACTAATGCTGTAATTATTTTAGTAGTACTTGCTATGGCTATTGAAGAATATGCATTTTTTTCATAAACTACCCTTCCGCTGTTTCCATCTATAGCTATTGCACTTACTGCATTTACATTTAACTCTTTACTATAACAGGTGTAAACCATTGATGAATTTATGATTAATACCAATAAAAACATAGAAATAAATCTTAAAAAAAACTTTCTCATTGTATCACCTCAATCAAATAATTAATTACCATTTTAAGTCTAATTATGAATAACTTTCCCCATTGTGGCTAGAATATTAACAGTAGACTGGAGGATAATTTATGAAAATCATTTTTATATTATTATTAATTTTTGCAATGATATTATTATTTCCTATTCCTCTAAAAATAAAACTTATTTATTTGGACCAAAATTTTCAAATGTTTATTTATAATAAGAAATTAAACTTAAATAAAAAAGAGGATATAGATAATGTTAAAAAAGTAAATAAGAAATTTAAATATAAAGATATAATTAAAAGAAAAAGTAAAAAACTTACTCTTAAGCACTATAAGAGAATACTACGGAATTTAAGAAAAATTAAATATAAAATTTCCATCAAGTTATATAACAAAATAAATTATTCTTTTGAGGATGCCGCAGCAACTGCTATAATCTATGGTTATCTTCATCAAGGTTTTTCTCTTCTTTATGGATTTTTAAACCACTTTTTTTCCGTAAAAGATTTTAATACTGACATTCAAGCTGAATATAATAAGTCCTATATAAACTTAGAGATTAAAGGTATAGTTTTGTTTAATTTTGCAAAACTTATATATATATACTATATAATCAATAAAAGTATCAAAGAGGAAAACAAAATACATCAATGTAAAAATTTACGAGTCAAGGAGGAGACATAGATGGAAAATCATCCAATAGAAAATTTAATGAAAAGTACAATGGAAAACATCAAAGATATGATTGATGTTAATACTGTAGTAGGTGAAGCAGTAACTGCTTATGATGGTACAGTTATTATTCCTATATCAAGAGTATGTTTTGGATTTGGCTGCGGAGGTACAGAATTTGAAAGTGCAAGAAGTACCAATGCTCAGCATCCTTTTGGAGGAGGATCTGGTGCAGGAGTGACAATTAAACCTGTTGGTTTTTTAGTAGTTAAGGGGGATTCTATAAGATTATTATCTGTGGATCATCATAATACTTATGATAAAATAATCGATACTGTTCCTCAATTATTTGATATGGTTAAAGACCTATTTAAAGATGACAGTGAAAATAATGAATATGTTTCACATAATCCTAAAGCACCACAGCCACCTCAACCACCTCAACAATCTTAATATACAATAGAAAAAGGAGTCCATAGAACTCCTTTTTTTCAATTTAAAATTGATGATTAATAATTGAAAATTATGGATTTTTTTAACTGTCACTGAAAAATTACAAATTATTGTTTTTTGGAGTTACAAAGTAACTTTTTATGAAAAAAACTAACAACATAAAGTTGCTAGTAAAAAACCTATTCACATAAATTATTTTTTCTATAAATAAATTACATCTTAATTGTCACTGTACATTGAAAAAGTTGCCAATTGTCAATGGTGAATTTTTAATCTTCTTCTTTAAAACTATCTAAACTTGGAATTTCTTCTATATTTCCAAAATCAAAGTGCTTTAAAAATTCATCAGTAGTGGCATATAAATTAGGTCTTCCTACCACTTCTTTTTTTCCTGTTTCTTTAATTAAATTTTTTTCTATAAGAGTATAAATAGCTCTATCACTTTTTACCCCTCTAATTTCTTCAATTTCCACTCTAGTAATTGGCTGTTTGTAAGCAATTATAGCTAAAGTTTCTAGTGCTGCCTGTGATAAGGATTGTCTTACATTAGTTTTTAATAATTTTTGAATATAATCAGAATTTTGAGGCTTAGTAACAAATTGATATTCTTTATTATTTTTTATTATTTTAATTCCTCGTGATTCATCTTCTTTATATATCTTCATTAATTCTTTCATCAATTTTTCTGTATAATCTACAGAGCACTCTATTATAGACGCTATAGTATTTACACCTAGTGGATCACCACTGACATAAAGCAATGATTCTATAATAGAATAGTATATTTTCTTATGAGATACTTCTTCTATTTCTAATTGATTATTATCATATTTGTTCACTATCTTCTATCCTTTCTATGTATATATCATAAAAGTTTTTTTCCTGTATAGCCTTCACTGTTTTTAATTTTATTAATTCCAATAATGCTAAAAAAGTAACTATAACTTCTGTTTTGCTTTCATACTTTCTGATAAGTTTTGTAAAATACACTTTTGAATGGGAAGATGTAAGTTTTTTTAATTCTTCCATTTTATCTTCAATTTTAAAAGTTTCTATTTGAATTCTCTCTTGAAAGTTTGTTCCTGTGTTCATTTTATTTATGTAATTATTTATTAATTCGTTATATAAATTGTATAAGTCCAGCATTGTTACATTCTTAAGTAAATCCAGTGGATTTTCTTTTTTATTAGGTTTTTCTTCAATTATTTCCGGCTTTTTGCTAAACACTGCACCGGTTTCTTTTTGTTTAGATGCCAAAAATTCTGCAGCTAGTTTATATTTTTTGTATTGAATCAACTTTTCAATGAGTTCTTTAGCTGCATCTTCTTCATTTTCCTCTTCTTCAACTTTAGGCTTAGGCAATAATAATTTTGACTTTATTTCAATAAGTGTAGCTGCAATAACAATGAACTCTGAAGTTATTTCTAAGTCCATCTCTTTCATATCATTTAAATATTGCAGGTACTGGTTAGTTATTTCCAGTATTTTTACATCATAAATGTCCATTTCATTTTTTTTAATTAAATGTAATAATAAATCAAAAGGGCCTTCAAAGTTAGTTATTTTAATACTTAACGCCATAGGATACTCCTTTTTTATACTAGTGATATTTTTTAATTTAAATATTTAACTATACAATTGAAAAATTCTCAGACTCAGCTGAGAATTCATTGTAAAAATATGTTCTGTGTTATCAATCCTCAATTATATAAAAAATATAATTTCTACACAATATTATAACATTTTTAGAAATAAAATTCATTACAAAAGTAAAAGACCTAGATTTTATATCTAGATCTTTTACTTGGTTTTAATATTAAACTGCTCTATCAAAGAGTTCACAAAGACTATTCTTTATATTTTTAAAGAATTCTGATTGCTTTGCTTCTCTATCACTATATAATTCTACTTTTCCTAAAAGTTTATCTCCTACATATACTTCACAATATCCTACTATATCTCCTTCTTTATAATGTTTTCTTGTAGTGTCTATTGTAGTCTTTTTCACTATTTCTTCTTCACTGTTTTTCTCCATAGTTACTTTTAAGCCGTCTTTTGCTTTAGCTATAAAGAAATTGTCCCCTTTTTTATTTAATGGCACTTTTTCTATTTCTTCATCTTTAGTTACTGCATCTTTACTTTCAAATCTTGAGAAACCATAGTTCATAAGTTTACTTGCATCTGCATTTCTTATTTTATAAGTTGGAGAACCCATTATAATTGCAAGCATTCTCACATTATTTCTTACAGCTGTTGCAGATATACAATATTTTGCTTCTTCTGTAAAGCCTGTTTTTAACCCATCACATCCCTCATAAAATCTTACTAGTTTATTGTGATTTACTAATTCTATTGGAGTTTTACGTCCTTCACTTATAGTTTCCATATAAATTGAAGAATACTTTAATATGGTAGGATGCTTTAATAATTCCATAGACATAATTGCAATATCATTTGCTGTAGTTAAATGTCCATCAGCACTTAATCCAGTACAATTCTTAAAAGTTGTATCTTTCATTCCTAGTTCTTGTGCTTTTTTATTCATCATTTCAACAAAAGCTTCTTCTGTACCACCTATATGTTCAGCCATTGCTACTGCAGCATCATTTCCTGAAGCAATAGCTATACCTTTTAGTATTTCTTCTACAGTTCTAATTTCACCTTCATCAAGTATCATGCTACTTCCACCCATAGATTTTACTTTAGCACTGCAGACAATTTTATCATCTAACTTAAGTTTACCAGAATCTATGGCCTCCATTGCTAATAACATAGTCATAATTTTAGTAACAGATGCCGGTGCAAACTTTTCATTGGAATTTTTTTCAAATATCACCTTGCCACTAGATGGTTCAATAAGTAATGCTGATTTAGCATCAACATCTACAATATTTGTAGTTCCCTCTTTATTTGCTTTATCATCAGCTTTTACTGGAATAACTAAGAATTGACTTACTAATACAAAAGTCAATAATAGGCTCAATAGAGTTTTTTTATTTTTTTTCATTGTTATCCTCCTTAAGTAAAAATTCTCTAAGCTTATTTTTACCTAAAATAAGAATATTATCACAAAAAGCTCTAAAATTTATGTAATAACAAAAATACTATACAAACTCCATTAATTTCCCAGGAAATGTAATAACTTTAATTACATAATATGCGTTTTATTTAAAATAAATAAAGCTCTCTGCAATTTGCAGAAAGCCTCTCATTTATTTTACTACATCATATATTAATGGTATATTATTTTCATAATTTTGAGATATAACATAGTTATTAATAATTCCAGCTTTAGCTTTTTCTATATTGCTTTCATCATTAGAATGAATATATGCTAAAACTTCATTTTCTTCAACTTTATCGCCTCTTTTTTTGTTTAAAACAATTCCAACAGCTAAGTCTATTGTTGATTCCTTAGTTGCTCTTCCTGCACCAAGTTCCATAGCAACTATTCCTAATTTTTCAGCATGTATTTTTTCAACAACCCCAGCTTTAGGAGACAATACTGGTACTATATATTTAGCTTTAGGTAGTTTTGAAACATCATCAATTACAGATTCATCTCCACCTTGTGCTCTAACAAATTCTTTAAATTTTTCTAAGGCCTTACCATTTTTTATTACTTCTTTAAGCATTTCTCTTGCTTCATTTTCATCTTTAGCTTTCTTTGCTAAAACTACCATATGGCTTCCTAGTGTTAAACATAGTTCTTCTAGATCTTTAGGCCCATGACCTTTAAGTGTATTTATTGCCTCTTCTACTTCCAATGCATTTCCTATTGAAAAACCTAAAGGCTGATCCATATCTGATAGTACTGCTATAGTATTTCTGTTAACAGACTTACCTATCTCAACCATTTCTCTTCCCAATTCACGAGCATTTTCTACTGTTTTCATAAATGCTCCTTCTCCAACCTTTACATCTAAAACAATACAATCTGCTCCAGAAGCTATCTTTTTACTCATTATACTAGATGCAATTAATGAAACATTGTCTACTGTACCAGTAACATCTCTTAATGCATATAATTTTTTATCTGCTGGTGCTAAATCAGCAGTTTGTCCTGCTACTGCAATTTTAATGTTATTAACATTGTTTATAAACTGTTCTTCACTTATAGCCACTGAAAAGTTTTTAAAAGTTTCAAGTTTATCTATGGTACCACCTGTATGTCCTAGACCTCTTCCTGACATCTTAGCCACTGGAATATCTAGTGCTGCTACCATAGGAGCAAGTATTAATGTAGTAGTGTCACCTACTCCCCCAGTACTATGTTTATCAACTTTAATGCCTTCGATAGGGCTTAAATCTATAATATCTCCTGAGTGAACCATAGCCATAGTTAAATCAGCAGTTTCTCTTCTATTCATTTTTTGAAAATATATTGCCATAAGCATAGCTGACATTTGATAATCTGGTATATTTCCTTTAGTATAGTTATCTATTATAAAATTTATTTCTTCTGTACTTAATTCTTCATTATTTCTTTTCTTTAATATTAAATCGTACATTCTCATAATATATTATTTTTACTCTACACAGTAAATTTTTGTGTAGCTTAAAAACATTCCACCTCCTTAAGTTACATATCTACTATTATTTCTTTTGCTAAGGATATAAAATTACTCATTGCCCTCAAAAGTTTTTTAGTTAAGTACTTCCTTTTATGATAAAGGAAACACTTAACTAATTTAAATTACATTCTTGATATTATTTCTTTAACTAATTTAACAAATTGTGATTTTACTTTAGCAGAAGTTTCTATTACTTCCTCATGATTTAATGGCTGGTCTAGTATTCCCGATGCCATATTTGTTATACATGATATTCCTAAAGTTTTCATTTTACAATGACTAGCAGCAATAACTTCTGGTACTGTTGACATTCCAACTGCATCAGCTCCTAAAATTCTAGCCATTCTCACTTCTGATGGAGTTTCGTAAGTTGGACCTGAGAACATCATATATACCCCTTCTTGTAATTTTAAGTTTAACTCATTACTAATTTCATGAGCTAACTTAATATATTCTTTTGAATATGCTTCTGACATATCAGGGAATCTTGGTCCAATTTTATCATCATTTTTTCCAATCAATGGACTATTACCACAGAAGTTAATATGGTCATTAATAATCATTAAATCTCCTGGTTTAAATGAAGTGTTTACTCCTCCAGCAGCATTTGTAACTATTAATGATTCAACTCCTAAATTTTTCATTATGTATATAGGTAATGTTAAAGTGCTTATATCATATCCTTCATAATAATGGAATCTACCTTGCATCATTATAACTTTTTTACCATTAAGTTTTCCAACTACAAATTGTCCTGCATGACCTTGAACTGTAGACACTGGTAAATTAGGTACTTCAGAATATTTTATCACAGTTCTTTCTTCTACTGTATCTGCCATATCTCCAAGACCTGAACCTAATATTACTCCAATTTCTGGTACAAAATTTAATTTACTTTTAATATAATCCACACTTTCCATAACCATTTTAATATCCATATTAATTCCTCCTAATCCATTAATAAGCTTTTAAAGCTCTCACCTTTAAGTTCATTATCTAT
Organism: Clostridium faecium; assembly: GCF_014836835.1. Classification (GTDB taxonomy): domain Bacteria; phylum Bacillota; class Clostridia; order Clostridiales; family Clostridiaceae; genus Clostridium_J; species Clostridium_J faecium. The sequence continues at coordinate 8,417 of NZ_JACSQB010000139.1, forward strand.
ATTTAATAAATCAAGTACAGTTTTTCCTATGTCACAAAAACTTTTTCTTGTACCTAGATTTACATTTTGCTTTACTTGTTTTCCATAAACTAATACTGGTATATATTCTCTTGAATGATCTGTTCCATCTGCAGTAGGATCACATCCATGGTCAGCTGTTATTATAAGTACATCATCTTCTCCTAAATTTGATAATATTTCTGGTAATCTATTATCAAACTCTATCAATGCATTTCCATAACCTTCTACATCATTTCTATGACCATATTTCATATCAAAGTCAACTAAATTTGTGAATATTAGTCCATAATTATTAGTTTTCATATACTCTATAGTTTTATCCACACCATCCATATTATCTTTTATATGCACAGAATGTGTAACTCCTCTTTTATTAAATATGTCCTCTATTTTGCCTACTGCCATTACACTTTTATTATTTTCTTTAATATAGTCTAAAATAGTTTTATCGAAAGGATCTAGTGCATAGTCATGTCTGTTTGAAGTTCTTTTAAATTCACCCTTCTTATTTCCTAGAAATGGTCTTGCTATAACCCTTCCTACCATTTTATCATCTACAAGCATTTCTCTTGCTATTTCACACATATTATAAAGCTCTTTTAATGGAATTATTTCTTCATGAGCTGCAATTTGAAAAACACTATCTGCTGAAGTGTAGACTATAGGATATCCTGTTTTAATATGTTCTTCTCCAAGTTCTTCAATGATTGCTGTACCTGAAGCAACTTTATTTCCTAATACTTTTCTTCCAATTTTGTTTTCAAATTCTTCTATAATCTCCTTTGGAAATCCATTAGGATAAGTTTTAAGAGGCTTTTCTAATACAACACCACTTAATTCCCAATGTCCTGTAATTGTGTCTTTTCCCTTAGAAAGTTCCATAGCTCTTCCATAGGCACCTTCTACGTTATTACAAGCCTTAATATTCTTTATTTCATCTATATGTCCTAATCCTAATCTCTCCATATTAGGCAGTGAAAAACCTTCTATAGACTTAGCTATATTCCCTAAAGTATTACTTCCCTCATCACCATATTCTTTTGCATCAGGAAGTGCTCCTATACCAACACTATCCAGCACTATAAGTACAACTTTTTTTGTCATTTAGTCTTAGCTCCTTTCTAGTTTATAGCCGTTATTATGCCCTAGGATGGGATTTTCTATATACTTCTTCAATCTTATTTTTTCTAGAAATAAATGAGTATATTTGAGTAGCACTCATATTATTATGACCTAATAACTCTTGAACAGATTTTATATCTGCACCATTTTGCAGTAAATGAACTGCAAAGGAATGTCTTAAAGTATAAGAATTTATATATTTATTTATATTGGCTTCTTTAGAATAATGTTTGATTATTTTCCAAAAACCTTGTCTACTCATTTTGTTACCTTTAACATTTAAAAATAACAAATCTAAATTATATTTATTAAACTCATCTCTTACTTCTAAATATTTCTTTAAGTATTTGCAAGCAGTTCTCCCTAAAGGAATTATTCGTTCAGAACCATCTTTACTCTTAATTTTAATATAAAAAAGTTTTAAATTTATATCATAGATTGTTAATCCCAATAATTCACTTACCTTTACCCCAGTAGCATACATAACTTCTAACATAGCTTTATCTCTTATACCCTTAATAGTAGATAAATCTGGCTGTAATAAAAACTTATCTACCTCTTCTATTGTTAAAATTTTAGGTATTTCTTTTTTATTTTTAGGAAGCTCATAAGCCAAAGTTGGATCTTCATCTACTATTTTATTTATAATCAAATATTTATAAAAATTTCTTATTGAAATAATATTACGAGTAATTGAAGTATTAGCCTTGCCTTCCTTTTTCAACTTTTGTGCATAAAGAATGATTGCATCAGTAGATATAGTATCTAACTCCTCATTCCTACTCTTTAAAAAATCAATGAAATTGGTTAAATCTCTCTTATATGCATCAATGGTATTATAAGATAAATTTTTAAACTGTAAATGTTCAATATATTTTTTTAATAATTCATTCATATAAAACTCCATTTAATCTAAAAATTTATAAAAAGTTTAAAGATATGAATGTAATTATATAACAGCTCTCGCTGTTTATCAATAGATTTACAAACTAAAATGCTATTTTCATATATGGTTGAGTCTTTAGTTATAAAATTAAGTGCATAATCTAATATATTAGGAAGTATTATGCCCATAAAAATTATTATGATTAGAGTTCTAAGGTACAATACAAAAAAATCTTTTAATTCTTCACTCATAACTTATACCTCTACAGTTACAGCATTAATTTAATTAAAAATGGACTTATAAAGGTTTCAAAAAGTATACCTATGAAAGCAAATACCCCACAGCATAAAACCGTAATTGAATACTTTAAGGTATCTGAATTAGGCCCCATGTTTTTATAATAACCTTTATTTTTAATTTTGCAAAAAGAATATTTAATTCCTAATACTGATACAAAAATAATACAAGGAACATAAATAAAATTTTGTGGAAGAACTCCTAAAAATGAAAGCAGCATTCCTTTATTACTTAACTTTGATATAAAAAAACTAAAAGTAAAACCTATTGTATATCCCTTAAGAATATTTAATACCAATATTATTGGTATACCTACAACTGTTAGTCCTAATCCCCAACATACAAGGAGAATAAATATATTGTTTTTTACTCCTTGATAAAATATTGACTTATAGCTTGTACCATTTGTTAAATAACTATCAGCTATTACTGTTATATAATTTACAATTGAATCTTTCTCTATAGTTGTTAATTTTTTAACTCCATATATACCCAAAATAATACCTATGCAAAGACAAAATATTGTAATGAAATATAATATTAAATTTTCATTTAATTGTCTATTGAACTCTTCAGATAATCTTCTAAAAGACATTCTAACTCCTCCTTAACTACATTAAAGTTAATTAATATTTATGTATTAAGGTACAGTTATATGCCTTAAAATAATTATAAAAAGCTTAATGCTGCAATAGTCTTACCATCAATTATTTTTCCTGCTTTAATCATTTCTTTTATTTCTTCTATGGTATATTGATGGAGATTTATAAATTCATCTTCATCTCCCCCTATATTTCCTTCATATAGATTTTCAGCTTTAAATATATGAATAAATTCATCACTAAAACCTGGAGTAGTTGCTATTTTACCTAAATAAGTTAATTCTTTTGTCTTATATCCAGTTTCTTCTTCTAATTCACGGATGGCACAGGACTCTGGATCTTCTCCTGTTTCCAATTTACCTGCTGGTATTTCTAATATTGACATATTTAGTGGTTTTCTAAATTGTTCTACTAGTATTACTGTATTTTCATCTTTAAAAGCTAATATAGCTACTGCTCCAAGATGCTCTACAATTTCTCTTTTACTAGTCTTGCCATTTGGAAGCTCTACCTCTTCTATTTTTAAATTTAAAATTTTACCTTTATATATATATTCTTTACTAATGGTTTTCTCAAAAAGATCCATAAAACCCCTCCTAAAAAGTTCAAACCTATGTATTACTTAATAACATACATAGGCTGGCAAATCTATTCTAATGTTTAAATTTATATAAAATTATAGTTATATTTTACATCACCATAAAATATAAAATCAACTATAAACTTATTTTAAAATATTTCTAAGTAATACATTCCATAGATAAACTATTTTAAGGTCAAATTTATGTCTAAATGCAAATTAACAGTTTGATATATTAATTAACAATTTAAAAAACTGATAATAGGGAATTGACAATTAATGAAAGTTAACAATGGAAGATGAAAATATGAAAAGAGTAAAATTAATAGGAAAAAGGCAGAATATAGTTTATATAATTTGAGATACCATTGAACTATATAGTAAATATAAAGGTCCTCTTATTAGTTACTAATAATTGTTTTTATTAGAATACATTTCACAGATGATACACTTTGCTGTATATCCTGCTTTTCGTGCTTCTTTTTGAGATTTAAAAAACTTCGAAGTGTCTTCCATTTTGACCATATCATAATAAATTGATCCTGGAATATGATACATCTTCTCACCAGTTTCCTTGTCAATAGTTCCTTTAATAAGTTCCTTTCCATTTTCATCTATGTATTGATTTTCACTACTATTTTCAGCTTCAATTTTTGATTTGTTATCGTTTACTTCAGACTTATTATTTATGTTTTCTTTAATAGATTCATTTTCTTTTTCACCTATATACTGATTTCTATTAATATTTTCAACTTCAATTTTTGATTTGTTATCGGTCACTTCAGATTTATTATTGACATTCCCTTTAACAGTTTCCTTTTCTTTTTCAGCTAGAATTTTTGATTCCTTAGCAATTATTCCAGATTTATCATTTTTATTAACGTAAGAATATTGATATTCATATTCTAACATCCTAAATTCAGTATACATAGATATAGCTGCTATCAGCATCATTAAAATTGTAGCTAATGAGTATGCAAATATCCCTTTTTTTCTTCCCATTATACTATTAAAATATATAGTTTTAATCAATAAACTAATATATAAAATTATAAATGCTAAACAAATTATAGTTGCTAAGCTTATATTTCCCAACAGATCACCTCTCAGTGACATTATACTATAGCTTTCCAGATAATAAAAGAGTTTACTAATTCTGCTTAATAAATACTTAATCTAAAATCTAGATATTAAAAAAGAGTTTAATGAAAGACCTTTTACAATTGAAAATTGATACTTTAGTGGAGAATAGTGTAATCATTTAAAAACTAACAACAGAAAGTTACTAGTGAAAAAATCTATTCAAAGAAATTATTTTATTTAAAAAATAATTTCCGCCTTAATTCCCTCTTTATAATCAATATATCTGTGCATTGTGAATTATTTAAGGTTATCCACAGATTTAATATAACTCTTTTATCTAATAATAGATTTTTTTCTTTAAGTTTTAACATTTCTTCAATCCAAATTCCTATATCTGTGATTAAATGTATAATCAAATAATCTCTATGCCATGAAATTTTGTGGTATTTATAGCTCTAATAAGTTTTGTAAAGTCAGTATAAGTTACATTCTCTCTCAGCTTCAAATTGCTTTATACACATAGTTAGGCTTATTTTAACCCATCTTCTATCCAAACAAAAGTTAAATAATACTTTTGTGTTTTTAAAATAATTATTTATAGTTGCAATACTAACTTCTTTTCCAAAATCATCTCTATTATGAGGTCTATTAATACTAGTAGTTGTTATATCTGCAACAAAAGAATATTTGCCTCTTTCTTTTGTAAAATCGATATACTCCCTTATATGTTTTTCCTCTCCCTTTTCTACTTCTGTAATATTAAATTCTTCGTCTAGGTATTTAAAAAATAATTTTAATGTGCTTTCATAGCTCATCATAGTTTTTTTAGATAAATCTTTATTGGTACAATTAATCATAAATTCTTCCAAAGAATCCTCTAAAGTAATTAAATTTTTTTAATTCCAGGCAAAACAAAAAACACCTCCACATCAAAATTGATAAATTCTGATACAAAAGTGTTTTTTTAAATTTAATATGTTAGTTGGCTTAAAAAGCTATTAGTTGGTTTGTCTGTATACTGTATATACAGATGTAAACCGTGATATTACAGCATTATCCTACCCTATTTTTCAATCTTAGCTTGTCTGCTACCATAGCAATAAATTCAGAATTTGTTGGTTTGCCTTTGTCATTAATTTAATCAACAATTTTTATTAAATTAAACTTTAAAGCTAGTAATATCAAGGGTTTGCTTTCTTTAAACCTTTATGTTATTTATAAATTTCTAAAAACACATACCAATAAATTTTTCATTCATTTATAGGGCTATTTTAAATTACTTTATACGCATATTATACGTCCATTATTTAAAAGAATCAAACATTATTTAAGAAATCCCTTCATATTATATATAGTTTTATTCGACATTTTATTTTATAGTATACACAAGTGTGGATAAAGAATATTTATATATTTAATAGCAAAATTATACCACCTACACATTAAAGTAAGCATAATTGTATTAATAAATATAAGATGTAAATTCACTGCAATAAATTTATTAATAAAATGCTGCATAATTATACTTATCTAAAGACACGAAGATATTATTAATCAAATCATAAAAGAGCAGAATTAAACCTGCTCTTTTATTAATATAATATTAATGATATTTTTTATATGATTTAAGTCTAAAACCTAAATTTATAATAAGAAAAACTATAAGAATAATTATAAATTTTTTTAGGATATTTTCAAATCTATTATCTATAGCTGCCACTAAAGCTGTTAATGCTAAAGTTTGTAATAATGATGTGAAAATTAATAAAAGTATATATTTAGGTTTACTTAAACTATAAATTTTAGAGTTATAATTTTCGATTTTATCTTTAATTTTGCTCATTCTAATCTACAAATCCTGAAACATAATTAGATATAGCTCTATATATAAGTTTATCATACTCTTCCTAATTTCCATATTTTCCAACATAATTTTGTTCAACTTTGCCTGTTTTATTATTTATGACTTTAGCATATCTAGTATATCTATCTGTAGTTAAACAACGTTTATTCTTAACAGTTCCAATCATAGTAGTATGATAATCTATAGCATAAATATTTCCATCTATAGCTGAACCAATAACTGCGCCTGCAATTCCACCACCTAAGCTCGTTATTACAGCAATAGCATTAATTCCAGGAATAAGCCCAACAATTATACCGACAATTGTTCCAACTTTTGAACCTGTAGAAAAACTTAAATGTTTTGCTGGACCCTCAGAAACAGAATCTTTCCCCCATAAATAGCCTACTAAGCTTGGATTAGCGATATGACCAGACCATGTTGATAGTTGTCTATATCCAGCTGGAGCTGTGTCTCTTAATGCGTAAATAGGAGTTTCTTCTACAATTTCTTCTGATACCAAATCATCCATATTTTTTACAGTTATATTGCCATCAACTATTTCTAATATTTCCCCACTAGTTTTATCTACTATTGATGTATGGTTTAGAGCATTTTCAACATAAACATCTACTGTAACTTTATTTTCTGTTTCAAGGACAACTAATTTAGTATCCCCTTCTTCATAAACTTGTTTATTTGTTTGGAAATTAGTAACCGATACTTGTGAATCAACACTAGAAGTGTATTCATTCGCATAAGCAACTGTAGCAAGTGATGTAGTCGAAATAAGTGTAGCAATTAAAATTGATAGTGTCTTTTTTCCTCTCATAATTGAATCCCCTTTAAAAGTAAGTTTTAGGTAAATATGTCTTTTTTTTCTAAACTTATGTATATTATTACATAGTATTGTATGTGTGTCAAATAATTTATAAATAGTATTTATGCTAAATTTAAATTATAATTCTTTATTAAATGAAAAATAAATTTTATTTTTATTTAAGTCATAATCTAATTTACATGTGCAATTTATCCATCTACCCGTCCAATTATGTTTTTAAATGTTAAAATTATATGGTAATTTAGACAACAACAAAAAGGATTACTAGGTATAATTCCTAATAACCCTTTTTACATTCTATGTTAAGGTTCAATAGTATTCTTAAATTTATTCTAAAATCATTTAAATTTTTCTTTTATAAAATAAAAACTTAAAGGCAGCTTAGGATTAATACTTTGCTACCTTTAAGCTGTTAGTAATCCAATATTACGGTTACTTTCACTCCATAGAATGGGCTTAATCTGATATTCATTAAAAGCATTAATGTTATCAACTGATACTTTTTTGTTAGTATCATTTATTATCGTAATTAACTTAGCGTCTGCATTTCTCGTATCTCTAACATCTTCCCATGAAAAAATAATGCTCTTAACTTGAGTAGAATCGATATTGTTTATTAGCTTTATAACTCTCTCTGGTGCATTTTTACTTTTTGCAATAGCAAAATCATAATTACTTTGTAACTTACTTTTACCTATTAAAACTATATCTTTAATAAATCTAACATCATTTTCCTCTAAAAACTTCTCTACTTCCTCATTAAATAAAGTTTTAATGTTTGAGTATGACAGCTGACATAAATCAGAAATTTTCAATATACATTGAATTAATAGATGTTTTTTAAAGGCAAGTGTTTCTTTTGTACATTCTATATAAAGTTCATTATCAGTTGATATATTAACCCCATGATTATTAATAATATTATTTATTATACTTTTTCTTCTAGTACTCTTAAAATCAAATCCAATTAGATCCAGTTCTCCAAAAGTACTACCGTCATCTGTTATTAAATAAGTATTATGATCTTTCTCAACAATATATAATTCTGTCATTGTATTATTACTATCTAAAAAAGGAAATGTAATCCTATAAGTATTGCTATTAATCTTTTTTTCTCTAGTATTTTCCTGTAACCAATCCATATAAATCTTTATGAAATTTGTTTTTTCATTCAATTAAATCACCCCTTGAATATTTCCAATATCAAAATTCATATAGCTACAAAAATCATTTAAAACCTCATTGAAACAAGTAATGTTTTTAAATTCAGTTTTAAATTCGTCTAAATTATATGTATCATTTCTTTCTGTTTCAGCATTATATATATGTATATGATCTCTTGAACTAAAAGTTCCGTCTTTAAACATATGTGGTCTACTATCTATCTCTACTCTAACTATTGGAACGCTTTTATATCTATTTTGAAATTTTCTATTCCTGCCCTACTTACCAAATCCTTTATCATGTCAGTTGCTTTTATATTATTGTAAATTACATAAGGGTTTCCATCATCAATTGCTTTAAGAATTTTTGTATTTATATCACTGCAAGATATCTCAATAGTTTTGTTATTTTCGTTAACATTGTAACTTTTAATTATTCCTGTAAATTGTATTTTGTTGTCTATGTAAATTTTTATTGGATTATAATTATCTATAATTCCGTCACCACTTGCAAAATTAAATAGATCTACATTGTTACCATTGTCTATAACAACATTAGCAGTTGCGGTCTGCATATTTAACCTTCGGTCTATAGACAAAGATAGTACAGTTCTTTTAAATTCTGTTTTTTCACCTGTGTTTTTCTTATATATTTCTACTCTATAATCCATTATCTAACCCTTTCTCCCAACCAGTTATAGGACATGGGCATAACATTTCTATGGACATATAATAAATATCTCCCTCTATAGGTGTATCTATATCAAAATTGCCTTGAAAGTAACCTCTATACTCAGTACCAAATTCATCTATAAATATAAATCTCTCTATATACTTATTTCTAAACTCTTTAAATCTTTTAATTTGTTCTAATGTATGTGTTTCAAAAGCCACACTAAATTTAATTAGTGTGTCACTTTTCACTGGTAATTGAAATACTGTATATCCTGTTAAACTTTTATTACCTTTTCTCATTTGAGTAGGAACAGGCGGCTTGTAATTAGTTATTATAGCCCCTGTATTAATGCCATTATCATATTTAAGTTGTAAATTAAAATCCAATTAAGCCACCCCCCTAATTTCTTATTGCATCTTGCATAAATAAATCTATCATACTATTTTTTAAAGCTGTTTCACTCATAGATTTTAACTCTTGTGTTAATTGTTCAGTTCCTTTTGCTCCTGTATCAGCTATATTTATATTCATGTTTATATTGGGGTTAAAATTTAACTCTTTGTTGCTATTACTTATATTACTTAATCCATAGCTACCACCATAAGCACCACTTAAAGCTAAATTATTAAGATCTGCAAATTCTGGCTTTACATCACCTAATCCTTTTACTTTATTGCCTAATCCTTTAAATTTGTTATCTATAGCATCTTCTTGTTTATCTATACCATTTACAAGTCCTTCACCGATATTTACTCCATATCCTGCGAACACTTTTGAAGGCGAATTTATACCTAATACTGCCTTGAATCCATTCTTAATCCCATTTCCTATGTTCTTACCTGTATCGACAACTTTGTCTTTTATTTTACCTAGTCCACCTAATAATCCATCTACTATATTTTTAACCATGTCCTTAACCCAGCCTACGAAACTTCCTATTATTATCTTCCAGCCGTCTATAATTGTACTTATTACATCTCCTATTTTTTTAAAAATATTTTCTATAGCTTTTCCAAATTCTTTAGCAGCATCTACAAGTTCATCCCAGTGCTTTACAACTTGGTAAACTACGGTTCCTATTGCTAATATAGCTGCACCAACTATCAGAGTATGTGGAGTAATTAGAGCTGGTAACATTTTAAATATCTTAGCTGCCCCAGATAACTTTTTAAATATGCCTATTACACTTCCTACGCTTTTTACTAACTTACCTAAAACTAAAAATACTGGACTTAGTAATGCAATACTACCTATTATTATTCCTATAGCACTCTTAACTGGCTGTGGTAAACTATTAAAGGCATTTACTAAATTAGTTACAAACTTAACTATCTTAGTAAAGAATGGCAATATAGAATCGACTAAAGATAATGGCTTACCATCTGCCATTGTTACAGTATGTAAAGTAGCTTCTTTTAATATTTCGTATTGAATACCTTCTCTAATTCCAACTAAAGAATAATTAAAGTTACCTGCTATTAATTCTGCTTTAGTTTTATCAAAAGCTCCATTCCTGCTGAATTCTATAGGGTTAGAATATAATTCATTTTGGCTTACTCCTGGAATAAATAGCGCATTTCCATTTGCATCTCTTAATTTTCTTAAAGAATTTTTAAGCCCATAATGTGCTACAAATCCATTTGTATCTTCCCCCTCTGCTTCAACTAAAGCCATAACATCAGACACATCTAAATCTAAAGATTTATTAGTGCCTAATACTACTTTATTTCCTGCTGTATTAGCAACTTCAAAAATATTTTTCTTGAATGGAGAACTAATACCAAATAAACATGCTGCATCTATTGCTTTATAAAAAGCTTCTGCAATGGTTGGTTTTAATTCCTCAAATACATTTATAGTTGTATCATTTATTTTTTCTCTTGTAACTGGAATTATAACTGCTAACTTTTTAGCTTCCATCTCTGGAAATATCCATTCTGCTTTAGAAGTTTTAATTCTTTCTGTTTCTCCTACCCAGTATGCTCCTGCCCCTTCTGTCATTATAGAGAATTTCTTCTTCTCGCTTGTCATTGGTTCAACCTTAGAAAGCCTTAAAACGGAACTTCCTCTTGCTACATCTTTCATTATCCCTTGTGCTTGTTCTGTAGGAACAAATCCTTGTAAGTTATCTTTTAAAAATGTTGTATCTCCCATATTTATTTACCATCCTTTTATTAATTTTATTTTAATAATTTATTCTTTAAAGTCTACAAATCTCGAAAAAAGACAATAAAAAAAGACCATATAGGTCTATCTTTTAGCTTGATTTTCTTTTATCACAGATATAAAATCATTTGTACTATTAGTATTTATGCTATTACCAGCCTTTGGTGGAGTATGCGAATTATTTTTTATTCTTTCTTGCACTTTAGATTCTACAAGCTTATTAATTACTTCATTTAATTTATCTGCATTTTCACTTATATCTTCTATAGAACTACCTGTAACATAGTCAGCTAAATCTAAAGAATATCCTTTCTCTTTAAAGTAATCAATTTTATTTAGCTTTAACTCATATTCTTGTAGTTTTTTTTCTCTTTCAGCTAATTCTCTTTCCTTCTCTGTTTGTAATTCCTCTGCGGTCATGTTAGCTTTTTTCTTTTCATCTTCTAATTTACTTTGCCATTTCTTTTCATTTGTTTTTATTGCTTCACTTACTCTCTTATCAGAATAAGATTGTATAAAAGTCTTAAATTGCTCATTTTCTAATACTTTATTTATATCAAATTCATTTTCATTATTTTGAGTATCCTGTTGAGTATCAAGAGTTTCCTCAGTATTATTTAAATTTCCCATGTAAATTACCTCCTAATTGAGTTATTTAAAAAACCCTATATTAAACTATAGTAATTTCATTAAATCCCTCACAATTATTTTTTATTAAACTTTAATTATAATAAGAATCCACCAGCTTAGCTGGTGGTATTTCTATCGTCCTATAAGGACATTTTACCAGCATTGCGCCTTAAGGC
>NZ_JACSQB010000108.1 GCF_014836835.1 Clostridium faecium
ATTGAAGAGTTATTTTCTATTGTATATTCTATAACTTTAACTAATATCATATTTATATTTTATAGTTATTTTATAAGCTATACATTCTTAAGAAGTCCATATTACAGATTCCCTATGACAGTACATATAATATTTTGGTTATTAAGTGTACTAAGTTTAGGTGGATTTAGATTTTTACTGAGAATTATGGAGAATAAAGATAACACAAAATTAAAATATAAAAATATGATAAATGTGCTTATTATTGGAGCTGGCGATGCAGGTGCTTTAATAATTAAAGAAATTAGAAAACGTGCTGATTTAAATTACAACATAATTGGATTTATTGATGATGATAGTGAGAAAAAAGGAAAGCGTATAAATGGTATTAAAATATTAGGCGGTAGGAAAGATATAATTAAGATATGCGAAGATTATGATATTAAAGAAATAATATTAACAATGCCTTCAGCAGACCTAAAAACTAAAACAGAAATACTTAATATATGCAAAGAGACTAAATGCAAACTTAAGACAGTTCCAGGAATATATGAATTAATTGATGATAATATTAATATTTCTCATCTTAGAGATGTTAATATAGAAGATCTTTTAGGAAGAGATCCTATAAAGCTTAATAATGATAATATAGATAAATATATTAAAGATAAAACTATATTAGTAACTGGCGGCGGTGGATCTATTGGTTCAGAGCTATGCAGACAAATAGCAAAGTTCAATCCTAAATTACTCTTAATATTAGATATTTATGAGAATAATGCTTATGATTTAGAAATGGAGTTTAATAGAAATAACCCACAGCTAAATAAAAAAGTAATTATAGCTTCTGTAAGGGATATAAAAAGATTAAGAGATGTTTTTAAAACTTATAGACCAGATGTAGTTTTCCATGCTGCTGCACATAAACATGTACCTCTTATGGAAAATAATCCAATGGAGGCAATAAAAAACAATATTATTGGTACCTATAATGTGGTAAAATGTAGTGATGAGTTTAAAGTTAAAAGATTTGTTCAAATAAGTACTGATAAAGCTGTAAATCCTACAAATGTAATGGGAGCTACAAAAAGATTTTGTGAGCTTATAATACAAGCTTTTGACAAGCAAAGTGAAACAGAATATGTGGCTGTTAGATTTGGTAATGTACTTGGAAGTAACGGTTCTGTTATACCTCTATTTAAAAATCAAATTTCTAGTGGAGGACCTGTAACAGTTACTCATCCTGAAATAACTAGATTCTTTATGACAATACCTGAAGCAGCACAACTGGTTATACAAGCTGGTGGTATGGCTGAAGGTGGAGAAATTTTTGTGCTTGATATGGGAAAACCAGTTAAAATGGTAGATTTAGCTAGAGATTTAATAAGTCTTTCTGGATATAAACCTGATGTAGATATAAAAATAAAATATATAGGTTTAAGACCAGGAGAAAAATTATATGAAGAATTATTAATGGATGAAGTTGCGTTAACATCTACAGAACATAATAAAATTTTTGTAGAAAAGCCAATGAGTATTGATATTGAATATATCGAAAAATCTATTGAAGAGTTTAGAGCATTACAAAATGAAGGTAAAGAAGAAATCATAAAACTGTTAGAAGAAAAAGTTCCAACATATAAAAGAAAACAAAATTAATTTGTGAACTAAGGAGAGAATAGTATTGAAAATTAGCTTATTAGATTTGCATGCTCAATATGAAACTATAGAAAATGAAGTAAACAAAGCAATAAAAAATGTTTTAGAGTCTTCAACATTTATAATGGGACCTAATGTAAAAGCATTAGAAAGTGAAATAGCTGAGTTCACTGGTGTTAAACATGGAATAGCTGTAGGTAATGGTACAGATGCATTGATGCTTACACTAAAAGCTTTAGGAATTAAAGAAGGTGATGAAGTTATAACAACTCCATTTACATTCTTTGCTTCAGCTGAAACTACATCTGTTGTAGGAGCTACACCTGTTTTTGCTGATATTAAAAAAGATACATTATGTATAGATCCAGACAGTATTGAAAAATATATAACTGAAAAGACAAAAGCTATTATACCAGTTCATATCTTTGGACAAATGTGTGATATGGATAGAATAATGGAGATTGCAAATAAACATAATTTATATGTTATAGAAGATGCTTGTCAAGCTATAGGATCAGAATACAAAGGAAAAAGAGCAGGCTCAATAGGTCATGCAGCATGTTATTCTTTCTTTCCAACTAAGAATTTAGGTGCTTATGGAGATGCTGGAATGGTTGTTACAAATGATGATGAAATAGCTGATAGAATTAAATTATTAAGAACTCATGGCAGCAAAGTTAAATATCATCATATCGCTATAGGACATAACTCTAGACTTGATGAAATGCAAGCAGCTGTTTTAAGAGTAAAATTAAAATATATAGAAAAATGGAATAGTGAAAGAAATAAAAAAGCTCATATATATAATGAACTATTAAAAGGTGTTGATTTAGTAACTCCAACTGAAAAAGAAGGAAACTATCATGTATATCATATGTATGTTATTCAATCTCCTAAAAGAGATGAAATAATAGCATACTTAAAAGAAAATGGAGTTTCAACAGGAATTTACTATCCAATACCTGTACATGTTCAAGAAGTATATGAACATTTAGGATATGCTAAAGGAGATTTACCAGTATCAGAAGATGCTTGTACTAAGACCTTTGCATTACCATTATATCCTGAAATTACGTTGGAGCAACAACAATATGTAGTTGATAAAATAAAGGAATTCTTTAATAAATAGGAATTTGTAACAAAAGTAGTCTAATTTAAAATTAGGAGGAAATAAAATGTCAGAGCAATTAAGAAAAGAATTATTACTAAAATTAAAGAATAAGACTGCTAAATTAGGAGTAGTTGGACTTGGATATGTAGGATTACCATTAGCAGTTGAAAAAGCTAAAGCTGGCTATGAAGTAATTGGATTTGATGTTCAAGATAAAAAAGTTAAAATGGTGAATGAAGGACGTAACTACATAGGAGACGTTGTTGATTCAGACTTAGAAAGATTAGTAAAAGAAGGAAAGTTAAAAGCAACAACTGACTTTAGTTTTGTAGCTAATGTTGATACAGTTTGTATAGCTGTACCAACACCATTAGATTTATACAAACAGCCAGATTTATCATATGTTGTGAGCTCAACTAAAGATGTTGCTAAATACTTACATAAAGGTATGTTAGTAGTTCTTGAAAGCACAACTTATCCAGGAACAACTGAAGAGGTTATAAAACCAATACTTGAAGAAACTGGATTAAAATGTGGAGAAGACTTTTTCTTAGCATTTTCACCAGAGAGAGTAGACCCAGGTAATAAAGACTTTAACACTAAAAACACACCTAAAGTTGTTGGTGGATGTACAGCAGAATGTACTGAAATTGCTGCACAATTATACAGAAATGTTTTAGAAGGAGACATAATGGAAGTTTCATCACCAGCAGTTGCTGAGATGGAAAAAATTCTTGAAAACACATTTAGAAACATAAATATTGGCTTAGCAAATGAAATGGCTATATTATGTAAAAGAATGGGTATAGATGTTTGGGAAGTTATAGATGCAGCTAAAACTAAGCCATATGGCTTCATGGCATTTTATCCAGGTCCAGGATTAGGAGGACACTGTATACCACTTGATCCATTTTACTTGGAGTGGAAAGCAAAAGAATATGACTATCATACAAAATTAATAGAAACTTCAGGAATAATCAATGATTATATGCCAGAGTTTGTTATTGAAAACATAATGAATTTATTAAATGATGATAAAAAAGCATTAAATGGCTCAAAAGTATTACTTATGGGAGCAGCTTACAAAAAAGATATTGATGATATGAGAGAATCTCCAACTCTTAAGATTATAGATCTATTAGAGAAAAAAGGAGCAGAAGTTCTTATAAATGATCCATATATACCATCATTTAAACATAATGGAAAAGAATATGTTTCTGTAGTATGGGAAGATGAAATTAAAAATGCTGATATAGTAGTTATTACTACTGATCATAGCTGTTATGACTATGAAAGCATAGTTGAAAAAGCAAACTTATTATATGACACAAGAAATGCAACTAAAAATGTTAAAAATAATAGAGAAAAAATAAATAAACTATAATTGTTTTAAATTACAATAATTAGCTAACTTTAGGTTAGAAAGTAAAACTATGGCATGCAATAATTATACTAGGTGTAATTTTGCATGCCAAAATTGTAATTATATTTGATGAGGTGAAAATATGAGTAAACTTAAATTTGGGATTATAGGATGTGGAAGAATTTCTTATAAAGGTGTTGAGGCTATAGCTAATAACAAAACTGAAGCTACTCTTGTGGCAACTTGTGATGTTTTAGAAGAAAAGGCTATAGAAAAAAAAGAAGAATACATAAAAGCTATAGGAAATAACTGTGATGTTAAAATTTATACTGATTATAAAGAAATGTTAAAGAGTGAAGACATAGATGTTGTGTATATAGCAACAGAAAGCGGATATCATCCTGAAATAGCTATATACTGTATGAATAATGGAAAGCATGTAATTTGTGAAAAACCAATGGCACTTTCAACAAAAGATGCAGATGATATGATAGCTGCAGCTAGAAGAAACAATGTTAAATTAAGTATAAGCCATCAAAACAGATTTAATGCTCCAATTCAAAAGCTTAGAGGTGCAATAGAAAGCAATAGATTTGGAAGATTAGTAAATGGTACTGCAAGAATACTTTGGAATAGAAATATGGGTTATTACAAACAAGCCCCTTGGAGAGGTACATGGGAATTAGATGGTGGTACATTAATGAACCAATGCATCCATAATATAGACTTGTTACAATGGATGATGGGTGGAGAAGTAGATACTGTTTATGCTCAATGTGATACTTTCTTAAGAGATATAGATGCAGAAGATTTTGGTGCTATAGTTATAAGATTTAAAAATGGAGCTATAGGAATAGTAGAAGGATCAGCATGTGTGTTCCCTAAAAATTTAGAAGAAACTTTAAGTGTATTTGGTGAAAGCGGGACAGTATGCATTGGCGGACTTGCAGTTAATAATATAGAAACTTGGAGATTTGAAGACAATATGGAAGAAGAAGCGGAACTTCTTAAAAATCAAGAAGGTGATCCAGATACAGTTTATGGATTTGGCCATACATCATTATTTAAGAATGTAATTGATGCAATAAATAATAATACTGAGCCATTAATAAATGGTGAAGAAGGTAAGAAAGCTATGGAAATTATCCTTGCAGCTTATAAATCAAGACTTACTGGAATGCCAGTTAAATTCCCAATGGATGAATTTTCAACTCTAGAAATGAAAAATGTAGAGAAAATAAAAAAATAGTTTTAGAAAGTGGGAGAAACTATGAATTATATTTCAGAAAAAAGCAAGCTAGGTTCTAATGTTACTGTAGGAAAATTTTCAGTTATTGAAGAGGACGTTATTATAGGAGATAATTGCATAATAGGACATAATGTAGTTATTCATAGTGGTACAATTATAGGAAACGATGTGAGAATTGATGATAACACAATCATAGGAAAATTACCTATGAGAGGTGTAAATAGTATATTTAAAGATGAAGAAAAATTACCACCAGCAAAAATTTCTTCTCAATGTTTAATTGGTGCTGCAGTAATAATTTATGCTGGAGCAACTATAGGGGAGAAAACTCTTATAGCAGACAGTGCTACAATAAGAGAAAATGTTTCTATAGGTGAGAGAACTGTAATAGGAAGAGGTACAACAGTAGAAAACTTCTGTACTGTAGGAAGCAATTGTAAAATACAAACTAATGTATATTTAACTGCTTATTCAGAAGTTGAAGATTATGTATTTATAGCACCTTGTGTTACAACTTCAAATGATAACTATGCTGCCCGTTCTAAAGAGAGATTTGGAAAGTTTAAAGGGGTAACAGTTAAAAAAGGTGGAAGAATAGGTGCTGGAGCTGTAATTCTACCAGGAAAAGTAATATATGAAGATGGATTTGTAGCAGCAGGTTCTCTTGTTACTAAAGATGTAGAAAGTGGAAAAATAGTTGCTGGAAATCCAGCAAAAGTGTTTAGAGATGTACCGCAGGATCAATTATTAAAAAATCAATAATTCTTTATATAGTAAGAAGTATTGATTTTTCCCAATCCCTTAGTAAATTTACTTTGCTAAGGGATAGTAATATAGTAGAAAGATTTTAATTACATAAAGGAGGGGGAAATATGACTAAAGTTTGTCATATTACAACTGCTCATCCTGTTTTTGATAATAGAATATTTCATAAAGAGTGTAAGACACTAGCAAATGCAGGTTTTGAAGTATACTTGATTGCAACTCATAACAAAAAGGAAACTATTGATGGAGTAAATATTCTTCCATTACCGGAAAGTAGTAGCAGAATGGAGAGAATGTTTAAAAAGAAAAAATTAGCATATGAATTAGCAGTATCATTAGATGCAGATATATATCATTTTCATGATCCAGAATTAATTCCAGTAGGAATAAAACTAAAAAGAAAAGGCAAAAAAGTCATATATGATGCTCATGAGGATGTGCCTAATCAAATCCTAGACAAAGGATGGTTAGGACCTAAATTTGTAAGGAAAATTATATCTAAAAGTTTTAATATATTTGAAAAAAACAATGCTGAAAAGTTTGATGCAGTTATCACTGTAATACCAGAAATTGAAAAGAAATTTTATAAGAACTATAGAACTATAGTAGTTGGAAATGTACCTTCCTTAGAGGTTATAGATAAATCAGAACCTAAAGTTCTAGACAAAGATAAGTTTAATGTAATATGTGCTAGCGGACTTACGAGAATTAGAGGAATAAAAGAACTTATAGAATCTATAGGATTGCTTAAAGGAAAGGCAAGATTAATTCTTTTAGGAGCTTTTGATGATAAAGCTTTTGAAGAAGAATGCAGAAATCTAGAAGGATGGAAATACACTGAGTACTTAGGTAGAGTACCTGTAAATGAAGTATACTCCTATATGAAATCAAGTGATTTAGGAATGTGTACACTTCATCCAGCAGCAAACTATGTAGTAAGCTGGCCTACAAAAGCTTTTGAGTATATGGCTTGTGGATTACCTATGATAATTTCTGATTTCCCTTACTGGAAAACTGTTTTTAAAAATAGTGCTGCTTATGTAAATCCACAAAATCCTAATGAAATAGCTGAAAAAATTAAGTTTTATATGGAAAATCCTAATTTAATCACTGAAATAGGAAATAAAAATAGAAAACTTATAGAAGATGTTTATTCTTGGGAAGTGGAAAAATTAAAGCTTCTAGAACTTTACAATAAACTATTAGATTAACTTTATAGGAGAATAAGAATGAAAGTTTTAGTTATATCTCATATGTATCCTAATACTATGAATGAGATGGCAGGGATATTTGTTCACAAACAAGTTAAAGCTTTAATAGATGAAGGCTGCGAAGTAAGGGTAGTGTCTCCTACTCCATTAGCACCTTTTCCATTAGGTTTAATAAGCAGTAAATGGAAAAAATATAGTGAGATACCAAAGAGGGTAACATTAGAAGGGGTAGATATATGCTATCCTAGATATTTAGAATTTCCCAAAGGAATTTTCTTTTCAAAGTCTGGATATTTTATGGCTAGAGGAATTAAAAAAAACGTTAAGAAAATTATAAATGAGTTTAAGCCGGATATAATTCATTCTCATGTGGCATTGCCGGATGGTTTTGCAGCTATGGTGATAAATGAGGAGTTTAACCTCCCTCATGTGACTACTATTCACGGACAAGATTTTCAACAGACAATATATAGAAGTGAGGACTGCAAAAATAATTTATTTAAGGTCTTAAATAAATGTGATGCTATAATAACTGTAAGCAATAAACTGAAAAATATAGTAAGCAAAGAAGAATTTTATGATAAAATTCAAGTTATACATAATGGAGTAGACATACCTCATTTCTCTTATATAGAAGAAAATAAAGAATATATTGAAGTTTTAAGTGTTGGAAACTTGTTAAAAATAAAAGGTATAGACTTAAATATTAGAGCTTTAAAGCCTTTGATGGAGAAATATGAAAATTTAATATATACTATTATTGGTGATGGAATTGAAAGAGCCAATTTAGAAGCATTATGTGAGGAACTTAACATAAAAGAAAGAGTTAAATTTTTAGGGAGACTGCCACATAATGAAGCTATGGAACATATGAAAAAATGTGATATTTATTCTATGCCTAGCTATAAAGAAGGATTTGGAGTAGTATATATTGAAGCTATGTCCTTTGGAAAGCCTGTAATTGGCGTAAGAGGAGAAGGTATCAATGATATAATAGAGGACGGGGTCAATGGAATGTTAGTTGAGCCTAAAGATGTTTATTCTTTAATGGATAAATTGGAGAAATTAATTGTAAGTAAAGAGCTTAGAGAAAATATTGGTAAAAGAGGTCAAGAAAAGGTTATAAATGAATGTACATGGATAAGTAATGCAAAAAAGAATTTAATGGTATATAATAAACTTTTAAAAGAATAATATTGCGTTGCTAATTAAGGAGTGGTATATTGAGTCAGACAGAAAAGACGAAAGTTTCAATAGTAATTCCCTGTAGAAATGAAGAAAAATATATAGGTGAATGTCTACAATCAATGGTAGATCAAAGTTATGGAATTGAGAATATTGAGGTATTGGTTTGTGATGGATACTCAGAAGATAATACTCAAAATATTATAAATGAATTTAATTCAAAGTATCCTCAAGTTAAGCTAGTACTAAATGAAAAGAGAGTTGCACCATCTGCTATGAACTTAGGAATTAAGAGAGCAGAAGGGGAAATAATTATAATTTTTGGTGCCCATGCATATATGGATAAAAATTATGTGAAAATTTGTGTGGAAAAATTAAACAATGATGAAAATTTAGCTTGTGTTGGAGGAAGAGTAATCAATATTAGTGAAAATGGTATTGCTAAAGCAATTTCATTAGCAATGGCTTCTCCTTTTGGTGTAGGTAATGCATTGTTTAGATTTTCTGATAAAGAACAATACGTGGACACTGTTGCTTTTGGTGCTTATAAGAAGAAGATTTTTGATGAAGTAGGGTTATTTGATGAAGAATTTGTAAGAAATCAAGATGATGAATTAAACTTTAGAGTAACTCAAAGTGGAAATAAGATTTTATTATCACCAGATATAGTATCTTATTATTATACAAGAGGATCTTTTTCTAAACTTTGGAGGCAATACTACCAATATGGATTTTGGAAAGTAAGAGTAATTCAAAAGCATAAAAGACCAGCATCAATTAGACATTTAATTCCAATGCTATTTGTATTAAGTGTAATATTAGGAGTAGCATTAAGTCCATTTTTAAAGTTTGTGAGATATGGTTTTGCATTAGAATTATTAGCTTATGTTTTAGGAGCATTTACTTTTGCTTTTAAAACATCAAAGAATAATTTAAAATATGTTCCTCAAGTAATGCTAACCTTTTTTATATTACATTTAAGCTATGGAAGTGGATTTTTAGAAGGAATCTTTGTTTTCTTATTGTTTAAATCCAAAAAGAGTATAGAAAAAAATATTAAAACATCAAGATAGGTGTATTTTAGAAAAGTGAAGAATCATGTCTAAAACTGATGTTAGAAATAATTTTTTATGAAAATAATTTTTAAACATTTTTGTTTAAAACCTTAAAAATTGAGAATTAATAGCAGACTATTAATAATTATGGCTCAGTTTAATTGTTTTATCAATTTAAAGTTTCTTTTAAAAAGAAAAGTAGTCATAGTTGTCTGTTGTCACTTCTCAATTGTATAAATTTTATCTTTAAGATTATATAAATCAGTTAAAATTATAAAGTTGGTGTTTCAATGAGTATTATGTCACAGACCATATATTTTTTATTATGTGTTTACATAGTTATACTTCCACTAGTTAGTGAAAGTATGGGAAAATTAAGCAAAGTTTCTGATGGATTGTTAATATTAATAATGCTATTTTATGTAATTAATATGCTTTTATCTTCAGAAAATAGAAAAAGATTTTGGGTGAATTTAAAAGATTTTTTATCATCCTTTTTAGGGATTTCTATGATAGCATTATCATTTATTATGATATTTTCTATTTCTTATTCTACAGAAAAGGGATTATCAATCATGGAAACTTTTAGATTTATAACTTATATTGGGCTTATATTTATAATAAAATATGAGGCTGATAATAAGGCAAGAATTAAAACTATAATTAGATGTTTTTTGTTAACTACAAGTTTCTTGTGTATTTTTGGTATAATTCAATATTTTACAGGAATAGGTTTGAATGATAAATTTACAGGGCTGGAAGCTAGTGGTACAGTTATAAGAATTACTTCTACTATGCAAAACCCTAATGGGTTTGGGGCATATTTGGTATTAGCCTTTTTCCCTATTGTGATGTTGAGTTTTAGTACAAAAAATAATAAACTTAGAGGATTTTATATAGTTTTATCCCTGCTTGTGTTAGCTAATTTACTACTTACAGCATCTAGAAATTCAATAATAGGCCTTATAATTGGATTCATAGTATTAGGGGTTTTATACAGCTATAAATTTTTACTAGTATTTTTCCTTGGAATACCTGTATTTTTATTTGATAAATCTCTTTTATTAAGATTTGCAAATATTAAAGAAGAAATCCTTAATGGACCAAGAGTAAAGCTATGGCAAATTGCTAGAATGATGATAAAAGAGCATCCTATAAGGGGAGTAGGAAATGGAAACTATGTATCTTTATATGATGAATATGTAAAAAAGTATCCTCAATATAAATATCCTGACTACCATAGATTTAGCAGTCATAATTCTTATTTGAAGGTACAAAGTGAATTAGGGATATTTGGAATAGCATTCTTTGTATCAACATTGGCAGCTTCAGTTAGAACTGTAATAAGAGTTTATAAAAAATCAAAAGATAAGTATTATAAATATTTTTATATGGGATTTATGGGATCTACTATAGGATTTTTATTTATGAATATGCTTGATAACTTATTTTTTTCACCACAAACAACAACATATTTTTGGGTATTTATAGGATTGGGAGAGGCTATATTATTGCAAGTAAAAAGGCATAAAGTATCTTAATAATTAAAGTTAGGCATTTAGAATAATTATTTCTAGTATTGAATAAATGTTTTGCTAATAGTGAGGATATTTATGGAATTTATAGCCTTAGTATGAGCAAAATATATTACAATTATTTATCAGTGCCTTATTAAATGGAGGAATATTAATGTATAATAACGACATTAGAATAGACGTTTATAGTGAGATTAAAGGTAAATCCGTACAATTTGCAATTAAAAGATTAATGGACATAATATTATCTTTGATAGGTATAATTATTTTATCTCCAATATTTTTGATACTTACTATATGGATAAAGCTTGATTCTAAAGGACCAGCAGTTTTTAAACAAGTTAGAGTTGGAAAGAACGGAAAAAATTTTACCATATATAAATTTAGAACTATGGTGGTATCAGCAGAAAGTAAAAGAGAATTAGAAATTGACCCAAATAATATGGAGAACTTTGTATTTCAAAGTAAATCTGATAATAGAGTAACTAAAGCAGGGGCTTTTTTAAGAAAAACTAGTCTAGACGAAATTCCACAATTATTTAATGTTTTATTTGGACATATGAGTTTAATAGGACCTAGACCAGAGATACCGGATGTAGTTAAATACTATCCAGAAAATTATTATCAAAGGCTCTTAGTATTACCTGGAATAACAGGATTGGCACAGGTAAATGGAAGAGGAGAAATTGAACTAGGAAAAACTATATATTACGATTTAACATATATAAAAAACTTTTCACTATGGCTTGATATAAAAATACTTTTTCAAACAATAGTAAAAGTATTTAAGAGTGAAGGAGCTTTTTAATTGGAGGATCTAATGGGAATAGAACTACTAAATTACACAATATTTTCAGGATCTAAAAAAGAACTGATTGACTACGTGATAAAAAAAGATAAGATAAATATTGTTTCTGGAAATCCAGAAATATTAAATTTAGGATTGAAAAATGAAACTTTATTTAGAACTTTTACTAGTAATGACTCTGTAATCATACCAGATGGAATAGGAACAGTAATTGCTTCAAAGATGGTTAAAACTCCTGTAAAAGAGAAGATAGCAGGAATTGAAGTAATGGAAGATTTAATTAAGTATTGTGAAAGTGAAGGAAAATCAATTTATCTTTTAGGAACGTCACAGGAAAATTTAGATGGATGTATAAATAAATTAAGATTAAAATACCCTAAGATAAACATTGTAGGTAGCCATAATGGATATTTTGATATGAATAATTGCGATTATATTGTAGAGGAAATTAAAGAAAAAAGTCCATATGCACTATTTATAGCTATGGGTGCTCCAAGACAAGAAAATTTTATAATAAAATATATGGATGAGCTGCCTTGCAGTATATTTATGGGTGTAGGAGGAAGTTTTGACGTTATTTCAGGTAAATTAAAAAGAGCACCACAGTGGATGAGAAATTTAGGACTAGAATGGCTTTATAGAACTATAAAAGAACCAAGTAGGGTTAAAAGATTAGGAGAAATACCTAAGTTCCTTTATAAAGTAAATAAAAGCAAATAGCACTATAAAATTTATGATTAGAATAAATAAAAGTATAGAGCAAAAAGCTCTATATTTTTATTTATTGATAATGATTTTAATCAATAAAGCATTGAAAATAAGCAATTGACAATTATGGTGAAACTAATTTTGTAAATTATAAGTTTAGCCAATTTAATAAAAGAATTATTTAAGGTTATAAGTTAAATTTGGAATTAGTATCTACATAAACTAGGAGGTGTTTAAAATAAAAGTACTTCATATTATTTCAGGAAATGATAATGGTGGAGGAGCTAATCATATATTAAATATTTGCAGTAGTGAAAATAAATATTTTGAGAATGTTTTAGGGTGCCTTGGAGAAGGATTTTTATATAATAGGGTGAAAAATACTAATATACCTCATGTATTTTTTAAAAAGTATATTATAAATAAAGAGATTGTAGACTTTGTAAATTCTAATGAAATAGAAATTGTAAATTTTCATGGAGCTCAGCCTTTTTTAATTCATTTTTTCATTAAAAAAAAGTTAAAAGCAGTTACTGCAGCTACAATTCATAGTGATTATAGATATGATTTTTTAAACAATAAAATTAAATATTATATTTACACTCCTCTTAGTGTTTTAGGATTAAAGAGCTTTAATAATTATATTTGCGTATCTCAAAACTTATTAAAGCTGTTAGATAAAAAAGGTTTTACTGGTAGAAAAACTGTTGTAAATAATGGAATTGATATAAAAAAATTATCCTCAAAAGAAGATAAGACTATACTAAGACAAAAATTAAATATCACTAATGATAATTTTATTTTTGGTGTGGTAGGAAGATTTCATCCAGTAAAAAACTATATAAATATAATTAAAGCTTTTGGAAAGTTTAGTAATGAAAATACCTGCAGTAGGTTAATTTTAATGGGTGATGGTCCATTAAAGGAAGATATAGAAAACACTATAAAGGAATTAAACTTAGAAGATAAAGTTATTTTAACTGGCTTTATTGATAATGTAACAGATTATTTATCTATTTGTAATTGCAGTATAATAGCATCTTATAGTGAAGGTGGTGCTCCACCACTAGCCATGTTAGAGTCTGCTATAGTTAAAACTCCTATAATTTCTACTAAAGTAGGAGATTTAGAGAATATCATAAATCCATCTAATGGAATTATAATTAATTCACAAAATGAAAAAGATATTTATATAGCAATGCAGGAATGTTATGATAAAAAAGCTTATCTCCAGTCTATGGGGGAAAATATATATAATTTAGTTTTAGAAAAGTTTACAATGGAAAAATTTTGCAACAACTATTATAATTTTTATAAATCTATAATAGACAATAAATAATTTGGAGTAATTAAATGAGTAAAAATAAAATAGTTAAAAGTTCAATTTTTGTGATGATTTTAGTTATATTAGGGAAATTTCTAGGCATAGTAAGAGATTCACTTATGCTAGCTAGATTTGGAGCTACAAGAGAAGCGGATATTTATGTTTGGGCTTTAGGAGTAATATATCTATTTACTAGCATAGGATATGGGTTAAGCACCACTATAATACCCTTTATAACTGAAATGAATGGTGAAGAACATTTAAAAGAAAGAAAAATTTTTGTAAATAACGTAATTACAGTATCTATGATTTTTACATTGATAATAACTATATTAGGGATTATTTTTTCAGATCAAATAGTTTATTATTTTGCAAATAGTTTTACTGTTAATAAAGAAATGGGTATGCTCACATCCAAAATCCTTAGAATAATGTTTTTATCTGTACTATTTTTGACTCTTCAAGGGGTGCTTGCAGGTACTCTTCAAGGTCACCAACATTTTATTGCACCTACAGCAATGGCTGCTGTATCAAATTTAGTATATATAATATACTTAGTTTTTTTTGTTGATAATTTTGGAATTATAGGTTTTGCAGCTGCTACAGTAATAGCTTTTATGTCTCAGTACTTAATCAATGTTCCTAAATTTTCTTCTTTAGGCTACAAATATAAATTTACTTTTAACTTAAAAGATGATAAGTTAAGAAAATTATTGGTACTTATGATACCTATAATAATAAGCACTTCTTCAATACAACTAAACTTATTTGTTAATAAGTCTTTTGCTACGTCTATTTATGAAGGAGCTACAGCTATATTAGAATGTGCTAATAAGTTAACTATGATGACTTATGAGGTTTTTGCAGTGGTAGTATCTATGATTATATATCCTATATTAGCTTCTCATATTTCAGAGAAGAATAATGAAAAATTTAAAAAGGCTCTAAATAAGGGAATTGCAATCATTCTACTTATAATGATGCCAGGGGCCATAGGAATAATAGTTTTAAGAGAACCACTTATAAGTTTGATATATGAAAGAGGAAAATTTACTAATGAAAATGTAAAACTGGCAGCTAATGCATTATTATTGTATTCACCAGCAATGATTGCTTATGGTATTAGAGATGTACTTAGCAGGGGATTTTATTCTATAAAAGATACTAAAACTCCTATGATAAATAGTTTAATAGGTATAGTATTGAATTATTTATTTAGTTTTATTTTATATAAAAAGATGGGAGTAGAAGGATTGACTCTCTCAGCCAGCCTATCAGCAATAATTACAACAATGATATTAAGCAGGGCTTTAAGCAAAAAATTTAAAGGATTGGGCATGAATAGTATAATAGGGGATACAATAAAGATATTAGTGTCTTCGGTACTGATGGGAGCAGTAGTATTTTTTAGCAGTAAATATTTAAATGGTATTTTTACAGCTGCTACAATGACCAATGCTATAATTATTTTAATTTCTACATTAATAGGAATTATAGTTTATGCTATACTTTGCTATTTATTAAAGATAAATATTTTCATAGATTTTATAAATCATTTTAGAAAAAAATCTATAGATAATTAGCAAATGAAATATTTTGTGAAAGTCAAATATCTGCATATAAAAAGAATTTTAATACAGATATTTAAAATCATTTATATTTTTATAGATGATTTTAAATAATAATAAAATATAGGTTATAATTTTATTTTTTTTAAAAAAGGTTTATAATAATATTTTGTAAAAGTACATTTGAAGTAACAGTTAATAACATTATTTTTGTTTTAAATTTTAATATGATATAATTTAATAGATTTTTTAGTTCAATATTAAGTAGATTATAAAATCTTTTAAAGAATAAGTAATTATAATCGGAGGTTATTATGAAAAGTTTTTTAAAAAAATATAATAAGTACATAATATTTACCATTATAGTATTGTTAGGATCATTTATGTACAGAATTTTTCTTGATAGTAGTAGAGAGGAAAAAGTAACAATACCAAAAGAAATGGAAGGTAGAAAAGTAGTTAATTTTTGGATGATGACTGCAACAGACTCTCAGTTAAGAGAAAATCAAATTAGTAAATTTAATGCTAGTCAAGATGAAATCTATGTAAAATTTCAAACTTTTAAAGATTTAGATTACATTAATAGATTAAAAATCTCATTGTATTCTGATGAAGGACCAGATATATTTCAATATGGTTATACAGAATTGATTAAAAATGATAAAATTGCTGATTTAAAAGATTTAAATTTAAATTTGAACAAAATTGGAGAGGACAAACTGTTTTATTATGACAAGAATCCTATAGGAATCAAATTATCTGGAAGTAATGTAAAGCTGGCTTGGAATAAAGAAATATTTAAAGAGTGCGGATTAGACCCAGAAAAGCCACCAAGAACTTGGGATGAAGTAATAGAATATGCTTTAAAGATAAAAGAAAAGAATCCTGATATAATACCTTTTCAATTTCCACTTGGAAAATACGAATCTATGAAAGCAGTTATAGGTGAACCAAGTTTAATTGATGGAACTATTTACACAAGTTTTTGGGATTATAAGCAAGGAAAATATGACTTTTCTGCTTCTAAAAGAATATTAGAAGTTTACAAAAAGATGTATGATTTAGGAATAATTCCAGAAGATTTTATGGAGAAAGATAAAAAGCAAGTTAGAAGAGATTTTTATTTTAAAGAATCTGCCATGTATTTATCTACTTTTGAAGATAAAAACAATTTTTACAATGCTCAACCTTTAGATTTTCCTATAGGAGTGGAAGATATACCTAAATTTAATATCAATGACAAGGCAGTAAGGCATTATGTAGACCCTTTTACATATATAGTAGTAAATAAAGAAACTAAGGAAAAAGATTCAGTTGAAAAGTTTTTACAATGGATAGTAAGTGATCAAGTTAATAGGGAAATAATGCAGTTAAATAAAGGATTGCCACTATTACTTGACAATAAAGATGTAAATTTAGGTGAAAACCCATTAAATAAATATAATGACTCAGATAATTATGTGGTGGAAAAATATGATCCAACTGTATTTATAACCTATAGTCAAACTGGAACCTTAGATGAGATTTATTCTGCTATAACAGGAAAGAAATCTATAGATGAAGTAATAAGCAATTTAAACAAGTATTATGAAGAATTTTACAAAGTTGAAGTTGAAAAAAATAAATTTAATTTTGATTTATATACTGATAAATAGGAAGGAGTAATTATGGACATTAAGAAGTTAATAAATAAATATTATAAATTAGGGTTAATTTCACTTGTTTTATCAATAGTTCTAGCCCTTCCTATAATGAACATATATGGGAAAAAGGATGCAATTATGTTTGTAGCATCAGCATTTTTTCTTGTGCTGGAAATATTGCTGTTATTTAAAGATAAAAGAATATCTTTAATGTTGTTTATTTTATCTTTTCCCATTTTAGTAATTGCTCGTAAATTTTGTTATTTTGATTTTTTTATATTTAAAATAACCTTTGAAACTATTTATATATCTATAGCTTTTGTTTTAAGCTTTAAGGACATAAAAATTAAGGTTTCACAATTATTAAAAGATAGCAAAAGTGCAAATTTCAAATTTGTACTATATACAATAATTTTTTTAATACTAGCTATAAATAGTAATATATTTTCTCATAATGTATTAAACAGTATTACTAATGTTTATATAGGAGTTGTAATACCTATAGCTTTTATACTTGTTATGCTGGTTAATATTTCAAAAGATGATAAGTATTATATTTACTATGCATTGATAGCTGGATTAGATTTTAGTTCTTTATATGGAATAGCACAAATGAGAGGTGTATCTTTTTCACAGATTAAATACTATAGATTGTATTTAACCTTTGGATACCATAATGTGAATATTTTTTCAGCTATATTAATACTTATATTACCATTACTTATTGAAATGATTTTATATAAGAAAAATACCATAAAAGAAAAAATATTTTTATTTATATCTTTTGGATTATTTTCTTTATCCACTTATATGACTTATTCAAGGGGGGCATGGCTTTGTTATTTAATATCTATTGGCATTATAGTTATAAGTAAAAAATATAAATATATAGCTTTATTAGAATTAGTAGCTATACCTATAGCTTTTAAACCTGTAATGTCTAAAATATTAACTAGAGGCTATGCAACTACAAGTTTTTTCATGAGTCAGTCTACTATGGCAAGAATTCAGTCATATTTTACATCTCTTATGATGATGATAGCTCATCCTTTTGGAATAGGTGGCGGAAATTATGGTGATATGTACTTAAAATATGCGGAAAAGGGATATCTTCATATGCCAGATTTGATGAGAGCAAATCTTCAAGTGGCAGATTATGCATTAGAACATGCTCACAATTTATTTGTACAAATAGGTGTAGAGTATGGGATAATAACAATGATTTTGTTTATAATTATGATTATAAATAGATTAACTGTTGTAGTAAAAGATTATAAAAACAATAGAGGAATTTTTGCTGCTATAATAGTATTTACTATTATATCTATACTTACTGGAGGAGAATTTAATCATAAAGGAGTAATAACTCCTACATTGATATTATGGTTACTATTTGGAATAACCATATTAAATTCAACGAAAGAAGAGGAAAATATTGATAATTTAAATAGAAAAAATTAAATGTAAAAGTGCATGGATAATAAGGTCTATGCACTTTTTTATTATTTAATTGTGAAGTCATGTAATTAAGGATTATAATTAAGTTAGGAAAACTTTATAGATAAAATATACTAAGAATTAATTGAAGAATTAGAAGATAATTATTAAGAAGCTTATGGAAAGGTATTTAAAATATTAAATTTTAATAATATAATAAATATTGGTATATTTATATATTTAATGAATTATTTATATAATAAATTTTTGTATAACTAATATGTATAGATAAACTACTTTAAATTTTGGTATATGTCTTAAATATAGTTGACAGTTTTATGTTTTAATTCATAATCTTAAAAAATTGATAATTTATAATCTTTGTTGAAATTAGCTTATCAAACTAATTTCTTTAATGAATTTTTTATAACCTCTGGGGAACAACGCAAAGCCATCAGGGTTGCCCTGGGGTGCAGTAGAGTTTATAACAGAAATCAGTGATATTATACTAAATTTATGAACATAAAGAATATAATTAAGAAATTGTTCAAATTTATAAGTGGCACATCTATATAATGGCAAAACTAAGGAGGAAAATATGAAAAAAATACATGGCATACTTTGTATTGTGTTATCAGCAATAGGTTTTGGAATAATGCCAATACTTGCTAAGTTAGCTTATAGTGGAGGCGCAAATGTACAAACAACTTTATTTTTACGGTTTTCATTTGCAACAATAATGCTGTTTTTCTACATCAAAAGCAAAAATATATCTTTAAAACTTGATAAAAAACAATATATACTTTTAATTTTTTTAGGAGTGGCTGGATATTCTTTAACATCAATTATGTTATTTTTGTCCTATAATTATATATCTGTAGGAATGGCCACAATGATAATACATAGTTATCCTGCAATAGTTACTTTTTTATCCTTTGTATTTTATGGAGAGAAATTAACTTTTAAAAAAATAATTTGTCTTATACTTTGTATTTTAGGTATATTTATAATGGTGGATTTAGGAGAGACTACTTATGATATAAGGGGAATTGTGTTAGCACTAATATCAGCCTTTGGTTATTCTTTTTATGTATTAGGAGCATCTCATAAATATATTAAGTCTACTAATAACTATGTTATTACTTTTTACATATCATTGGTATCTGCTGTAACCATATTAGCAGCAGGAGTACCAACTGGAACTATTAATTTAAACATAAAGTTCTATAGTTTAATAGCTATATTGTTGTTAGCATTTATATCTACAGTTGTAGCACTTATGGCATTTTTACAGGGGGTTAAGATTATAGGACCTTCCAATGCATCTATATTTGGTACTTTAGAACCAATTGTTACTTTAATATTAGGAATATTAATATTAGGAGAAACAGTACAATTTAAAACTATAATAGGCAGTATATTGATAGTTATGTCTATGATAGTATTGGCTAAGGAATAATTTAGCATATATTACGATAGTTTACTATATTTATAAATTTTTTAAATATAGTGAACTATTTTATTTATACAATTATAAAATTATTTACAAAGAATAAATATTCAAATATAATAAGGTTAAGAATTCTTATTTAAGTGATAATAAAATTTATCAAGTGTCATTATTGAGATTCTTTATTTAAGAAAACAAATTTTATAAATTCACTAATTAAGAAATTAACTTACTTTCAAATTCCGTTTTT
>NZ_JACSQB010000010.1 GCF_014836835.1 Clostridium faecium
ATACTATTATGATTATTACAACTATATAAGGAATAGCTGCTACAAAATAAATAATAGAATTTTTCATCAAATGTCCAAGATTTTTCATGGAATTTATAAAAGAATTAATGATTTTTTCATGCATACTTCCATTCATATCTATTTCTTTATTTATTTTTTCAACTTCTTCTATATTTATATATACAGTGGAATACTCTATTAAATTATCTAAATTTTTTAGTTGACCTTCTAATGACTCAATATCATATCTAACCTTATAAAGTTCTGATTCTACTGCAATTACATCACTGACATTTTTACTTTCTTTAAGCAATTCTAATAGTCTAGCTTCTTTTGTTTTAAAGACTTTAAGCCTGGCTTCATTATCAGCATAAGTTAAAGTTACATCTTCTCC
Organism: Clostridium faecium; assembly: GCF_014836835.1. Lineage (GTDB taxonomy): Bacteria > Bacillota > Clostridia > Clostridiales > Clostridiaceae > Clostridium_J > Clostridium_J faecium. The sequence goes on from NZ_JACSQB010000010.1 coordinate 395, forward strand.
ATGCTGTCCTTCTTGAGATACATGAGCTATAGTTTTTAATTTAGCAAGATATTTATCTAAATCTTTACTTGGAATTCTAGCAGTTATATTTCCATTTCTATTATAGGTATTACCATTATTATCTATACCATTACCATTTATATAAGAGCTTTGTATAAATCCCTTAAACTTATTTATTTCACTATTTATTTCATCAATAGATTTTTCAAATTCAGTAGTTTGTAATGTAATATCTACGTTTTTAATAATTTTTTTAGATGACGAGTTTATAAATTTATTTCCTTCTAATATATTTTCTTTTCTATCATTATCCTCTAATGCTTTATCACTCTTCTCAATATCAGTTGTTTCATTACCTTTACTTAGATTTTCACTTTGAAAACTTTCATTGATACATTCTGCTTTTTTACTAGATTCACAACCAATAAATAAAGATACACTAATAAATATAACTAAAAAAACACTTAAAAATTTTTCCATAGAATTTTTCATAAAACTCACCTTTCTTACATTAATTATTTTTTAGAATTTAATCAAAATTATCCAGTATTTATTAGATCTTTAAATACTATACGAAAAGTTTTAATTAATAGTTTTATTTAATTTTAAATATTATTTGCATATATTTTATATTATCAAGAACATTTGTTCTGTATTTTATCTTGAATATTTTATATTGGCTTTTTAAGCTTACTTTTTCTTCTCTTGTTTTAGTTTACTTTAAATTTTTAAGTTCATAATTATCATTATGTAAACTTGCTATTAATCCCTTACTTATAGGATTTATAATAAAAGCCTATATTTAAATAAGTTTTAAAGCCCCAAGATACAACAGATATGGCACTGTATCTTAGAGCTTTAAATAATCTTATAATTATATTGAGCATCTCCATAGCACTAGTATACCATTGGCTTTATTCTCAACTATACTACACCCAATGAAACCCTGAAGAGTTTCACTACTGTTCCATAGGAGTGAAAAAAACTAGCAATACAAAGTGCTAGTTAGAAAATTTGTTTTAAGAAATTATTTTACCTAAAATATTTTTTTACTTTAATTGTCAATTTTTCATTCTCCATTGACAAGATTCTAATCTACCATTTTTAATAAATCTATATTAATTAAGCTTTTATTTTAACTTATCTACTTCTATTTTTATCCTATTTAAGGCTTCTTTAATAATTTCCCTTGAACATGCTATATTCATTCTCATAAAGTACTTTCCTTCTTCTCCAAATATTGTTCCTTCATCACAGCCTATTTTACATTTTTCAACAAAAAATTCTTTAATTTCTTTATCACTCATGTTTAAACTGGAGCAATCTAACCAAACTAAAAAAGTGCCCTGTGGCTTTATAGCTTTTATTTTTGGTATATAATTTTCCATGAAGTTTAATATATAATTTAAATTGTCTTCTAAATACACCATCAATTGAGATAACCAATCATCACAATGATAATATGCTGCTTTTAAAGCTTCTATTCCAAAGACATTTGCGCCAGATATAGCATTATTTTCTAAGGTAATTTTAAATCTTTTTCTTAATTCTTTGTTTGCAATAATAACATTAGAAGTTTTCAATCCTGCAATATTAAAAGTTTTGCTTGGTGCAGTGCAAATAATTGAATTTTCTTCAAAAGTTTTATTAATTGAAGCAATTATTTTATGATTATATCCACTATATATTAAATCAAAATGTATATCATCAGATACTATAATTATGTTATTTTCAATACATATTTCCCCTAAAATTTCCAACTCTTCTAAAGTCCAAACTCTTCCTACAGGATTGTGTGGATTACATAAAAATAGCATTTTAGTTCTTGAAGTTATCTTTCTTTTTAAATCATCAAAATCCATAGTATAATTATTATTTTCATATTTTAGTGGATTATTAACAACAGTCCTTCCATTAAACTTAATTACTTTAGAAAATGGTGCATATACTGGAGTTTGAATTATTATTTCATCTCCTAAATTTGAAAATGCTTGAACAGCATAATTCAACGCTGCAACAACTCCTGGTGTAAAACATATCCATTCCTTCTCTATAGTCCAATTATGTTTATTTTTCATCCAATGAACTATAGCATTATAATAGCTATCATTAAATTTTGCATAACCTAATACAGGATGCTCTGCTCTTTGTTTTATAGCATCAACTATAGGTTCAGCTATAGCAAAATCCATATCTGCAACCCACATAGGAATTAAGTCCTCTGTTCCAAAACGTTCTTTTAATGCATCAAATTTAATACACTCTGTGTTTCTCCTATTTATAACTTTATCAAAATTGTAATTCATGCCATATCCCCCTATAAATTATCCTAAAATTTGTTATTCATCTATTATGATTATATCATAAAATACTTTTTAAAAATTCAATTGCAATATACAATTTATTCCATATTTTAAATATTTATTCTTTATAATATGTTGTTAATAAAAATTTTATAATTACAATAAATCTTTAATATAATTTAACTGATAAACAGAACTTTTTCGTTCTTCATTAATCTACAAAAAAAACTTTACAGCTCAACCTTTCGTAATATATAATATTTTTAAATTAATTTTCATAATATTTTAAATTTTTCGACCTAATATATTACATATTCTAAATTACTTATTTAGCGAATATTCTCTTTTAGAGATTTTAATATTTTTAAAAACAATTTTAAATTGTAAGGGGGTTTTTTAATTGTGCTGTTGTCATGAAAAAAATGAAAAATTCTTAGAGCTAGAGTCCTTTATAGAATCGTTACCTAATAAAAAAGGTGCTCTTATAGAGGTTTTGCATAAAGCACAGGGTATATTTGGGTATTTGTCTGAAGATGTTCAACTTTTTGTTTCTAAAAAACTGGACATTCCTCTTTCTAAAGTTTTTGGAGTAGTTACATTTTATTCATTTTTTAAAACTCAACCTCAAGGCGAGTATGTCATAAATGTTTGTTTAGGTACTGCTTGCTTTGTTAGAGGTGCAGGTGATGTTCTAAAGGAATTTGAAAATCAGTTAGGTATAGCTTGTGGCAAAACTACAGATGATATGAAGTTCACATTAGGATCTTTAAGATGTGTTGGCGCTTGTGGACTTGCACCTGTAGTATCTGTTAATGATAAGGTTTATGGGCATGTAACAGTGGATAAAGTTGCACAAATTCTTAAGGAATATGATAATTAGGGGGCGTTATCTTGAATAAAATAACTTCATTTGAGGAACTAAAAAAAATCTATAATGATAATAAAGATTTATTGAGCATAAGAAAATCTACTAGTTGTGACAATTATGATTATAGTAAAAATCAATATAAAAAAGTTATATTAATTTGCGGTGGAACTGGCTGCAAATCTTCTGAAAGTGATTTGATTAAGAAAAAGCTAATTGAAGAAATTGAAAATTTTGGTCTTTCAAAAGAAGTCTTTGTAGCAACCACTGGATGTTTTGGATTTTGCGAAAAAGGCCCTATAGTAAAAATTACTCCTGACGATGTATTTTATGTTCATGTTACTCCAAAAGATGCTAAAGAAATTGTAGAAAATCATTTAGTAAATGGTGAGATAATAGAAAGGCTGTTATATGAAGAACCTACAATAAATAAAAAAGTTAAGACACAAGATGAAATGACTTTTTATAAAAAGCAAGTAAGAATTGCTTTAAGAAATTGTGGATTAATAGATCCTGAAAACATACAAGAATATATGGCTGAAGGTGGATATCTTGCTCTTGGCAAAGCTTTAACAGAACTTGGCAGAGATGGAGTTATAAATGTAATTAGCGATTCCGGTTTACGTGGTAGAGGCGGTGGTGGCTTTCCTACTGGTAAAAAATGGATTTTTGCTAAAGGTTATGAATCTGAAGAAAAATATATAATTTGTAATGCTGATGAAGGAGACCCTGGAGCATTTATGGACCGTTCTATATTGGAAGGAGATCCTCACAGCGTTATAGAAGCAATGGCAATTGCCGGTTATGCTATTGGAGCGTCTATTGGTTGTGTTTATATAAGAGCTGAATATCCTTTAGCTATAAATAGACTTCAAATTGCTATTAAACAAGCTAGAGAATGTGGATTGCTCGGTGAAAATATCTTAAATACTGGTTTTAATTTTGACATACAAATTAAATATGGTGCTGGAGCTTTTGTATGCGGTGAAGAAACAGCATTAATTCACTCTATTGAAGGTGAGAGAGGAGAACCTACAAACAAACCTCCATTCCCAGCAGAATCTGGATTATGGTGTAAACCAACCTGCGTTAATAATGTAGAAACTCTTGCTTCTGTACCTGTAATTATAAATAATGGTGCTGATTGGTACAATAAAATTGGTACAGCTACTTCTAAAGGAACTAAAGTTTTTGCATTAGCAGGCAAAATAAATAATGTAGGACTAGTTGAAGTGCCAATGGGTACTTCCTTAAAGGAAATAATATATGAAATTGGTGGTGGAATAAAAAATAATCGAGAATTTAAAGCAGTACAAACAGGTGGCCCATCTGGCGGATGTATTCCTGCTCAATATATTGATACTCCTATAGATTATGAATCCTTAAACGCTATTGGATCAATGATGGGCTCTGGTGGAATGATAGTTATGGATGAAGATAACTGTATGGTAGATATAGCTAAGTTTTATCTAGAATTCACAAGAGAAGAATCTTGCGGTAAATGTACTCCTTGTAGAATTGGAACTACCCGTTTACTTGAAATGCTAGATAAAATATCTAAAGGAAAAGGTGATGCTGAAACTCTTGAAAGATTGAAAGAACTTTCAGAGATTATTAAGGATACTTCCTTATGTGGTCTTGGACAAACTGCTCCTAATCCTATATTAAGTACAATGAAATATTTTATTGATGAGTATGAAGCTCATGTATTTGATAAAACTTGTCCTTCTGGTGTTTGTAAAGACTTACTTAGATATATGATTACAGATAAGTGTATAGGATGTACTAAATGTGCAAGACAGTGTCCAGTAAACTGTATTTCTGGTAAAGTTAAAGTTCGTCATAGCATAAACCAAGAAAAATGTATAAAATGCGGCAGCTGTAAAACAAGTTGTCCAGTTGATGCTATTATACTTAAATAATATAGAAAAGAGGTATAAAAATGAGTTTAGTTTCACTTAAAATAAATGATATAGATATATCTATTCAAGAAGGTTCCACAGTGTTAGATGCTGCTAAAAAACTTAATATAAATATACCAACTTTATGTTATTTGAAGTTGCATGATGATAAAACAAAAAATCAACCTGCTTCTTGTAGAGTTTGTGTAGTTGAAATAGAAGGAAGACGAAATCTTGCACCAGCTTGTTCTACAGTAGTTCAAAATGGTATGGTGATAAAAACTAATACTTCTAGAGCAATTGCAGCTCGTAGAGCAGTAGTTGAATTATTGCTTTCTGATCATCCACAAGATTGTTTACTTTGCCATAAAAGTATGCATTGTGAACTTCAAAAATTAGCTTCTGATTTAGGAATAAGAGAAATTCCATATTCTGGTGAAATGTCTACTTATCCTTTAGATACATCAAGCAATTCAATTGTTAGAGATTTAGATAAATGCATACTATGCAGAAGATGTACAACCATCTGTAATGAAGTTCAAACTGTAGGTGTATTAAGCCCTATAGAAAGAGGATTTCAAACTGTTATTTCTCCTGCTTTTGGTGAACCTATGACAGAAACAAACTGCACTTTCTGTGGTCAATGTGTTTCTGTGTGTCCAACTGGTGCCTTAACTGAAGTAGATAATACTTCAAAGGTTTGGAGAGCTATAAACCAAAAAGATAAAATTGTAGTAGTTCAAACAGCACCTGCAATAAGAGCTGCACTTGGAGAAGAATTTGGTATAAATGATGATAACCCAGTTACAGGTAAAATGGTTTCCGCATTAAGAAAGATTGGATTTAATTATGTATTTGATACTAATTTTGGTGCAGACCTTACTATTATGGAGGAAGCTGCTGAATTTATTCATAGGTTTGAAAACGGTGGAAAGCTTCCTATGTTGACAAGTTGTTGTCCTGGATGGGTTTCATTCTTTGAACATCAATTTCATGATTTATTAGATGTACCTTCAACCTGTAAATCCCCTCAACAAATGTGGGGTGCTATTGCTAAAACTTATTGGGCTGAAAAGATGAGTATTGATCCTAAAGATTTGGTAGTAGTTTCAGTAATGCCTTGTGTTGCAAAAAAATATGAAGCTGCTAGACCAGAAATGTCACGAAATGGAATACCAGATGTTGATATTGTAATTAGTACAAGGGAATTGGCAAAAATGATAAGAGAAGCAGGAATTAATCTAGCTTCCTTAGATGAAGATGTATTTGATAATCCATTAGGTGAATCTACTGGTGCTGGTGCAATCTTTGGTGCTACTGGTGGAGTTATGGAAGCTGCACTTCGTACTGCATATGAATGGATTACTAAAGAAGAACTTTCAAATTTAGACTTTACTGCTGTAAGAGGTCTAGATGGTGTTAAAGAAGCTACCATAAAAGTTAAAGATATATATGTAAATGTAGCTATTGCAAGCGGTCTGGGAAATGCAAGAGCTCTACTTGAAAAAGTTAAAAATGGAGATAGTCATTATCATTTAATTGAAATAATGGCATGCCCTGGAGGTTGTATAAATGGTGGTGGTCAGCCATACTCCAAAGATGACACCTCTATCCTTGAAAAACGTAGAGCTTCATTATATAAGGAAGATAAAAATAAAGCTATAAGAAAATCCCATGAAAATCCGTATATTATAAAGCTATATGATGAATTCCTAGAACATCCTTATAGTGAAAAATCTCATGCTCTTCTTCACACTCATTATAGTAAAAAATAATAATTAAATTTATAAAGGCTAACAATAAAAATTGTTAGCCTTTATAAAATAATTCTATTAAAGAACTATTTTAACTAATTGAGAACGACAATAGACAATTATGGAAACTTGATTTTAATTGGACTTTCTGTATTAAAAATCCATCTATAAAATTAATTTCAACTATAATTCTCAATTGCCTTTTTAAAATCTCAATTAATATATATTTACTATAATTTAAAAGGTTCTATAACCCTATCTAGCATGTTATTTAATTTTGCTATGGCTAATCCAAAATTAGTTATAGCTACATTACTATTGTTACAGTAATCTATTCTAGCCATGAACTGTCTTCTATTAAACATACAGGACCCACAATGTATAACTAATTTATATTCAGATAAATTTTTAGGAAAATCATTTCCATTCACATTATGAATTACTATTTCATTAACCTTATCCTTTAGCAATTTAGGGATTTTTTCTCTTGCAATATCGCCCTTTAAACTATGATGACTGCAAGCTTCACAAATCAATACTTTATCTCCGTTTTTTAATTTATCTATAGTTTTTGCTCCATCTATTAAAGCTTTTAAATCCCCTTTTTGTCTAGCCATAAGTATAGAAAAAGAAGTTAGCGGAATATTTTTAGGTATTAATTCATTAACCTTCTTAAATACTTGAGAATCTACCACAACTAAGTCTGGTTTATTATCTAAAATTTTTAATGCTTCTTCTACTTCTTCTAAAGTGACTATCATGGGAATTCCATGATGATCTAATATATCCCTTAAAGTTTGTACCTGTGGAAGTATTAGTCTTCCCTTAGGAGCTTGTATATCTTGTGGAGCTACCAAAAGCACTTTACTTTTTGGCCCAATAATATCTCCTAATATAAATACCTCATCTTCAATTTCACAAGCTATTTTTACCAATTCATCCTTTAATTGCTCCAAATTTTCCTTTGTTACAGCATTTAACTCTATAATTTTAATATTAAATATATTCTTTAGAGAATGTTTTGTTGTAGAATTTACATTTTTTCTATTTATAACTCCAACTACAGGAATATTTTTATCTCTTAATAAATTATACCAATGCTCTTCTATTTGAAAATTTTCAAGATTTTCATCATCAAAAAGCAGTATAGCTATATCAGTTTTAAATAAAATTTCTTTTGCCTTTTCAACTCTAAGTTTTCCAATAGTTCCTTCATCATCAATACCTGCTGTATCTATAAAAACCACTGGTCCTATAGGGTGAAATTCTATAGCCTTATATACTGGATCTGTAGTAGTCCCTTTTACTTCCGATACCAATGATGTATTTTGGCTAGTAAGTGCATTTATAAGAGTAGATTTTCCTGCATTTCTTCTCCCAAAAACAGCTATATGAATTCTATTTGAATTTGGTGTTTTTATCATAATATAAACTCCTTTTATATTAAAATCTCAAATCCCGTTCTCCATTTTCAATTCTATTCAGTTTCTCAATAACAGAAGTTTTAACTGCTTCATCTTTAATTTGATTTAATTCTCTTTTTATTGCATTCTCACCTACAATTTTTATCTTTTCATCTCCATAGTCTAGGATAAATTCTTTTAATGTCAATATTGCATTTGGCTGACATACATTATTTATTTGTCCAGTTTTTGCTAATGCCATAAATCTATCTCCAGTTCTTCCTTCTCTATAACAAGCAGTGCAATAACTTGGAATATATCCACTTTCACATAAACTTGCTATAACTTCCATAGGAGATCTGCTATCCTCTAATTTAAATTGAGGCTTTTCATTTTGATGTTGATATCCACCTACACCAGTACAGGAACCACTGCTTATTTGTGACACTCCTAATTCAATTACTTCATCCCTAAAACCTGCTTCTTCTCTAGTAGACAATATTAATCCTGCATAAGGTACTGATAACCTTAATACTGCCACTATTTTTTTAAAATCATCATCATTTACTAGATATGGATAATTGTCTAAGTTTACATTTTCCGCCATTCTTATTCTTGGCACAGAAAGAGTGTGAGGGCCAACTCCAGTATCTCTTTCCAAACTTTCTGCATGCATTAACATTGCTATAGTTTCATATTTATAATCATACAATCCATACAGTACTCCAAATCCTACGTCATCTATTCCTGCCTCTCTAGCTCTATGCATTGCAGTAGTATGATAATTGTAGTCACATTTAGGTCCATTAAGATGATACTCCTCATAAGTTTTTTTGTGATAACTTTCTTGGAATAATATATATGTTCCTATATTGGCTGCCTTTAATTTTTTATAGTTTTCTACAGTAGTTGCTGCTATATTTACATTTATTCTTCTAATAGATCCATTATCAAATTTTAGGGAATATATATTTTCTATACATTCAAGTACATAGTCAATTGGACAATTAACAGGGTCTTCTCCAGCTTCTAATGCAATTCTTTTATGACCTAAAGACTCTAATATTCTTACCTCTTCTTTTAATTCTTCCATTGTCAATCTTTTTCTATGGAATTCTTTATTGGAAGCTTTATAACCACAATATTTACAATTGTTAACACAATAGCTGCTTACATAAAGTGGTGCAAACATTACAATTCTTCTTCCATATATTTTTTCTTTAATTTCTTTTGCCAATTTAAATATTTTATTTAAGATTTTTTCATCTTCTACATTTAAAAGCACTGCTGCTTCTTTGTGATTGAGCCCCTTTCCTTCCCTAGCCTTGTCCAACAACTTTTCAACAAATTCTTCATCTTTTGACTTTGATAATCCATAATCAATACTTTCTAAAATTTCCTCATGAACTATAAACTCTTCTGCTCTATACTCTTTCATATAATTCCTCCCTAATTTTATTAAACTCCCTTTATATAGGCAATTATGTATTTACAATATGTGCAAAACACTTTCCTTATTTTACTTTTTAGCAAATATTTATATTGCACAGTTAGGTAGCTTTAAATATGTTATTTAATAAGTTATATTTAAAATTTTATGAATAATAAAATTTCTTATAATTTTATTATACCAAAGCTGATTTTTCTTTTAAATTAAAATTAGTAGATAATAAAAATTATTTATTATCTACTAAAAATTAATTAAAGATTATAAAAAAATGTAACTAAAACTGGAACTAAAGAGCTTAATATAACTCCATTTATAAAAGCTATTACTGCTACTTCTGGATCTGTAGCTTTTGCTATTAAAGGTAGTGTAGTATCCATAGAAGTGGCTCCTGCTGGTGCTATTGCTGAATAGTAATTTAATTTTTTTGCTAATATAGGTATAGATACTACTGCTATCACTTCTCTAAATACATTAGATAAAAAAGCCATAGCTCCTAATTGAGCATTTGCAAGCTCTGTAAGCATTATGCCAGATAAACTATACCATCCAAATCCTGAAGCTACTGCTAAGCTTTCATTATATGGCATTTTAAATATTACTCCGCTTATAAGTCCTCCAACTAAAGAACCTAAAATAACCGCTATTGGTATAATTAACACTTTAACGCCTATTGCTTTTATATCTTTTATTATTTTTTTATTTGATCCAACATCTATTCCTACTAAAAATATAATTACATATAAACATATAGATGCAATACTATCTAAATTTTCTATTATGCTTTGCGGGAATATAAAATACCCAAAACCGATGCCTAAAATCATTGAAACTATAACAATTAACGTCATTCACATTCCCCCCTATTCACATTGTTCTGAAACAACTTCTTTTTCTACTTGTTGTAGTGCATCTTTTTTGTCACAAAAAATTTTTTTGCTCACAAAATATACAACTATTACGCTGAAAATACAAGCCATCAGCGAAAAAGTAAAGGATTTCAGACCTATTCTTCCTATGTTCTTTATTACCTCTTCATTAGCACCAATTGAGGCACCCATGAAAAATAGCAAAAATACTACACCTAGCTGCTGCAATTTACCATTAACTTCTTTTTGTTTATCTGTTAATGAGGTAAAATAGCCTAATATAATTCCTAGTATCAATGCAATTAATATTTTCATATGCATCCCCCTCTCATAAATATTATATCATTTTATGAAAAATTCTAAATAGATTTAATGCAAATAATTTTCTAATATAAATAATTGTTCTAAAATTAATAAAAAAAATATAAAATTTATTAGAATACTATAAAGGAGAAAATAAAATGAGTGATGTTTTTATTCCACTTTATGTAAATAGTGATACCATTGTTAATATGTATAAAATTGCTCTTATACGATTTAGAGAAATAGATGTTTTTGCAGATAGAAAAGAAATCATTATAAATTCTAACGTGCCTTTAAGTGAACTTACCTGTGGTAAAATTAGTCAAGGTACCGCCTTCGTACAAGTATTACAAAGCTTTTTAAATCTTACTTTACAGGAAATAATATCATGTCCAATTACTACTTTTGTAAAACTTTATCAATTGTTAACGGAATATAAATTATTAAAAGAGATAACTAATATACAAACTTTAAAAAAATCTAAAATTGGTGACATTATTCAAATAAGTTGTAGAATTTATAAAAGTCCACAGCTAAAAAAACTTCAGCAATTAATAAATACTATTGAAATAGAAAATATCCTCAATCCAGAGGTAAGTTCAGTTGGAGATAATATTGATAAAAATGCTCTCTTAGAATATTTAAAAGAAACCTATTCTTCCCTTCAAGACAATCATTGTATAGAATATATCTCTGAACCTTTATTTGATAACTACAAAGCTATCATTCATATGGAAAATAAATATTTAAATGCATACTCTCAATGTTTAGAAGGTAAATATGTTACTATAATTGGAAAGGTAAACTGTATGAGGACAGGAACAGAAGAAACCTGCATGAACTTATATGAGGAAACCAGCTTAAATCTAATGGAAAATAAATTACTAAACTTTAATAATGAAAAAGATACTATTATAGATGATAATACCACATATAATCTTCTAGAAATCATACCAATAATTATATATATATAATATTAAAAACTCCAAAGCTTTTTCTTTGGAGTTTTTAATATGAAATTAAATTTTCTCTATTTTAGCAATTATAATCCCTTTATCTGTTTCTATATTTATTAGTTTACATTTATTTTTTTCACAAATTATTTTTACATCATCTTTAAAATCATTATTTGAAGATTTAACTGACAGTATTTCTCCACTGTTTAATTGGTGAATTTCCTTTTCTAAATTAATTAATGGATTAGGGCAATTTAATCCACATACATCTAAAGCAATTTCTTTTTTATTGTAATTTTCATTAAAATAATTTTGATTTTCTTTGTGATTTACAAGCTTTTTAGGAACAAATTTTTCTGCCTTATAGCTTCTATATCCTCCTGTTACATTTTTCGCGTTAAAACCGTAGCTCTTTAAAATTCTCTCTGCTATATAAGCTCTTAATCCAACTGCACAATGTATCCAATACTCTTTAGATTTATCTAACCCAGAAATTTTATCTCTTAATTCATTTACATCTATATGAATTGATCCATCTATATGGCCGTTGTCCCTCTCAATTTTACTTCTAACATCAATTAATACAACTTTTTCTCTATCTCTTCCATCTATTTCTCTAGGCAATACCACTTGGCTTTTTCCAGATAATATATTTTCAGCTACATAACCTGCAAAATTTACTGGATCTTTTGCACTGGAGTATGGTGGTGCATAACTTAGTTCTAGTTCAGTTAAATCATAAACTGTTCCACCTAATCTAATAACTGTGGCAATAACATCTATTCTCTTTTCTACTCCATCATAACCTACTGCCTGTGCTCCTAAAATTTTTCCTTCATCATTAAATATTAATTTTAATGTCATCTGTGTTGCATAAGGATAATAAGCAGCATGATTATTAGGATGAACATATATTATTTTATGCGGAATATTAAGTCTATTTAAGGTTCTTTCATTATTTCCTGTAGATGCTGCTGTCAAATCAAAAGCTTTTATAACAGAAGTACCTTGAGTATTTTTATATTTAGTTTTATATCCACAAATATTATCTGCTATTATCCTTCCCATTTTATTTGCTGGTCCTGCAAGAGGTACTGCTGTTTTATTCTTATTAACAAAGTCTACAACTTCTACTGCATCTCCAGCAGCGTAAACCCCTTCAATATTTGTTTCTAAGTATTCATTTACTAATATATGCCCTCTCTCTCCTAATTTTATTCCGCTATTTTTCAAAAATTCTGTATCTGGAGTAACTCCTATAGCCAGTATTACTAAATCTCCTTCAACAGTAAAATTACTATTTAATATAGTATTAATTGAATCTTTTTCTCCTTTAAATTCTTTAACTCCATCTTTTAATATTAAATTAATACCCTTATCTTCTAATTCTTTTTCTATTAATACTGACATATCATCATCTAAAGGTGCTAAAACATGAGGAGCAGCTTCTACTAGAGTCACTTCTAAACCTCTTTCTCGTAAATTTTCAGCCATCTCTATTCCTATAAATCCACCGCCTATAACAGTAACTTTTTTAATTTTACCACTATCTACTTCTGCTTTAATTTCATCAGTATCAGGAATATTTCTTATGGTTTTTATTCTTCTGTCTTCTATACCCTTTATTTTAGGAATTATAGGCTTGGCTCCTGGTGATAAAATCAAATAATCAAAATCTTCCTCGTAAATTCTATCACCATTTTTTACTTTAACAACTTTCTTTTCGCTATTTACTTCTATTACTTCACTATTACTTCTAACATCAATATTAAATCTATCTTTCATTAGCTCTTCTTTTGTAACTATAAGTTTGTTTCGGTCCTTTATAACTTCACCTATATAATATGGAAGTCCACAGTTAGCAAAAGAAATATATTTGCCCTTTTCAAACATAATAATTTCCATATTTTCATCTAATCTTCTCAATCTTGCTGCTGAGGATGCCCCTCCAGCAACTCCACCTATAACTAATGCTTTTTTCATAAATATTACTCCTTCTCAAAATTATATTTTTGTAAAGCTTAATTGATTAACCTTATCATACTATAATATATTGATATATTCAAATAATGCGATTTATTATTTTTCTTCTAATATCCAGATTTTATAAATTTAGCTTTGATTTATTAAAAATTTCAATAGTTTTTATATTGATTTCTTACATAATAAAAAATAAAAAACAAAGAAAGTTAAAGCATCCATAACTTTCTTTGTTTTTTAAAATCTTATATATAAAAATCTATTAAATTTCTTGAGTATGCTATATAGCTGTTTCTTAATTTCTGCATTTCTTCTTCTAATAATATTTGAAGTTCTGATAACTTGTCATATTCTTTATTATTAATAGCTTCTCTTATTTGTGTGAATATACTTTTTCTAACATTGGTATCTTTCATTATATTTTCTCTCATAAGCTTAATATTTGCCCAATTACTCTTATCTAAATCGCAACCAATTTCATTATGATGAAGAATTTTACATCCTCTAACTTCATCTATGTAATTTAAAATTATTCTATGTTCTATTTCCATAGCATATTTATTTAAAATGGCTAGCTTATAGCTATTTATTATATTTTCAGTTATAATATCTCCTTCAGTTATTACCTTAAGCTTATCCTTAAACTTATCAAAAGCTGTAATATTCTCATAAACTGTTCTTGGAGATTTTCCAAAGAATTTTTCTCTTTCTTCTTCTGTAAAATCCTCAAATATATCTTCTTCACTTCTATAAGCTCTATGAAGCTCTAAATATGGTGAATCTTCACCAGGTTTCTTAGATATTTCTTTTAGAAGTTCTTCTTCGTTTTTATTATTTTTTATAACATATCTTACACCATCTAAAATACACATATTCATAGTAGCTAATGTTAAATATGTATTAGTACGAGGACTTGGAGATCTTAACTCAAATCTTGTTGCCATAGTATTTTCCATATCTCTAATTAGTCCTATAAGTATAGTTCTATTTCTTGAAGGTACATCTTTAGTTAATCCTAGGGATGTAACTATACAAACTGGTGCTTCAAATCCTGGTTTTAATCTTCTAAACGCATCATTTGAAGAAGATATAAATGGATTCATAACTTCGTAGTTTTTAAGCATTCCCATTAATGCACCATATCCTATTGGGCTTATAAATCCATTTTCTCTTGATGTAAACAGGTTAATTCTTTTATTGTTTTTTAATTTTAATACTATTCCTATGTGAACATGTTTTCCGCTTCCTGCAATGTTATCCATAGGTTTTGCTGCAAAAGTAACTTCTAGTTTATTTCTTCTAAAAGTTTCTTTTACAAGAGTTCTAATAAATAATTCATTATCACAAGCTTGTATTGCATTAGAGTATTTCCAGTCAATTTCAAGCTGCTCCATTACATGAACTAAATCTCCACTTTGAGATAATTTAGCTGTAACTCCTCCTACTTCTTTATGTCCCATTTCTGGCTCTAATCCATACTTATCCATAAGCAATAAACTTTGCTCTAAAGCTGTTCTTACAGAACCTTTTGTTCTTTTCCAATATTGTTCTTTTAGTGCTTGAGAAGTAGATAATGCCTCCAATTCTGCAAGTTCATTTGGACTTTTTACCCAAAATTCTAATTCTGTAGCAGAAGTTATATCTATTCCTTCTACATCGTCAAACTCAATTCCATAATAGTTAAGGGCCTCTTTATTTTCTTTTAATAGTGACATTATATTTTCTTTTAAAAAGGTTATAGTACTTTTTAAAATATTTCTTGAATCTACAGCTTTTCCTTCATGATATAAAAAACATGGAATTCTTAGAGTTCCTATAGGTTTATTTGTTTCTTCATCTATATTTTCATAATTGTAATCTATAAACCAATTACAATCCAAATCTGCTTTCATATCCACTTTAGCATTATTTAATTTTGCTATACCTGGTAAAACAACTGATGATCCGTCTGTCTGCGCTGCCATCCCATTTAAAAAAGTATGCATATCTTGTAAAAAATTTTTTACAGGAATTTTTTCATCAGTATCATTTCCTAATAGGTCCACTCCTACCAAAGATACAAATCTAATTTCCTTATGACTGTTAAGTATTGATTTTAAATCTTTTTCATTATGTTTTTCTCTTGGGATAGTGTATATTAATTCACCCATTTTATTCCCTCCTATTTATTAAGTAACTTTATTCAACATTATATTACAAAGTTCATAAATAAGACATTAATTTTTTGTATATTTATTAATATTTTTTATTTAAACCTTTACAGCCAAATTATCACATTCACTCTATATTTATTTCCTAATTTGTATTATTATATTAGTATACTTAGGAGGTTTTTACATATGAAAATGATATTTTTTGATACAGAAACTACTGGAATAACTCCAGGTAATATATGCCAACTATCTTATATAACGGTAGATACTGGTGTTAAACCTACAAAAACTGAAGGTAAAAATGTGTTCTTTGCAGTAGAATACGTTGAACCTGAAGCTGAAGAAGTTCATGGTTTTTCTGCTGAAGATTTATACCAATTAAGTAATGGAAAATACTTTGAAGATTCTTATGAAGAATTTGTAAATGACTTTTTATCTGCTGATATATTAATTGGACATAATGTTAATTTTGATATAAAGTTCCTATGTCATGAACTTCAATATTGTGATATAAATTATTCTCCTAAAAATATTTTTTGCACAATGAATTACTACAAAAATATATGTAAATTGTCAAATAATAGAGGAGGAATTAAAAATCCTAAACTTGAGGAAGTTATTAGATTTTTAGGAATAGAAAGAAGTCAAATTAGAGATAAAGCAAAAGAACTTTTTGAGGGCAGTGGAAGTTACCACGATGCTAGATTTGATACTGCTGCTACCTATCTAATAGTTACTGAAGGTATAAAAAAGAAATACATTCCACCAAGATATTTTACAAATATAGTAAAGAACCAACAGTAATTAGGTTCAATATACAATTGGGAATTGACATTACGAAACCCTATAAATGTGCCTTTGTTATTTTTACTAAGGCGTATTAATATAAATAGTATAAAACATTCAATTAAATAAAAATTCATATTTTAAAATATTATGGGGGTACAAGATTATGATTTTTATTAAAAATGCCAACATACACACTATGAAAAATACCATTATAAATAATGGTTGTATAATCATTAATGATGGTAAAATTTTAGCTATAGGAGAACTTTTGGAACAACCTGCAAATGCTACAATTATTGATGCTAAAGGCGGTTTTTTAATGCCTGGTATAATTGATGCTCATTGTCATGTAGGCATGTGGGAAAATGGAATTGGTTTTGAAGGTGCAGATGGAAATGAAGCTACCGATCCTGTTACGCCTCACCTAAGAGCAATTGACGGTATTAACCCTGTAGATAGGTCTTTTGAAGAAGCATTATTAGCTGGAATTACAACTGTAGCTACCGGTCCTGGAAGTGCTAATGTAATTGGCGGTCAGTTTGCTATAATGAAAACCTATGGAAAAACACTCGATGAAATGATAATAGATGACTGTGCAGCTATGAAAGTTGCTTTTGGTGAAAATCCTAAGAGAGTTTATAATAATAAACAAAAATGTCCTTCAACAAGAATGGGTACTGCAGCAGTTCTTAGAGAAAACTTAATAAAGGCTAAAAACTATGTTGAAAAGCAACGTAAATCTATTGAAGGAAACGAAAAAGCTCCAGAATTTGATATGAAACTTGAAGCTCTTGCAAAGGTAATAAAGAAAGAAATTCCTCTTAAAGCCCATGCTCATAGAGCTGATGATATTTTAACTGCTATAAGAATAGCTAAAGAATTTGGAGTGGATATTTCTTTAGAGCATTGTACTGAAGGTCATCTAATAGTTGATAGTTTAAAAGCAGAAACTTTAAAAGGCATAATAGTTGGTCCTACTCTTTCAGATAGATCTAAGTTTGAGCTTCAAAATTTAACTTTTGAAACTCCAGCAATTCTAAATAACGCTGGTCTTAAAATTGCACTTATGACAGATCACCCTGTAATTCCACTGCAATATTTACCTGTATGTGCTGCACTAGCATCTAGAGAAGGACTACCTGAAGAAGAAGCACTAAAAGCTATAACTATAAACCCTGCTGAGATATTAGGCATAGCTGATAAAGTAGGTTCCATAGAAGTAAATAAAGATGCTGATATTATAATTTATAATGGCCATCCTTTTGATTTAAGAAATAAAGTTAAATTTGTTATGGTAAATGGAAATATAGTAAAGAATGAATTTTAATAAAAAACCGTGAGTAATCACGGTTTTTTTATTAAATCTTAGTACCAATTAATATTTTAAGTTACTTCTGCAATATCTGGAAGCTTTACATCCTTTAATGCCCATCTTTCAAATTCTCTATATCCTGTTCTATCAACTATATATCCTATTATAGTATATCAAATTTCTTAATGTCTTAACTTTGTATCTATTGTAAATTATATAAGTTATAGAAATACCCTTTATTACTAATTAGTGTTTCGAAGTCACCTTCTTCAACTATATTTCCATTCTTAATGGAAATAATAGTATCATACTTACTAAGTAATTCTTTATTTAGTTTATGTGTAATCACAATTACAGTAGAATCACTTAGATTCAAAATTGAATTTTCAATATTATACGATGTTTCAGCATCAAGTGAAGCTGTTGGCTCATCTAAAATTATTATTGGTGTTTTTCTAATAATCGCTCTAGCAATGGATATTCTTTGCTTTTCTCCACCAGATAAAGCAATACCATTTTCACCTACAAGTTTATCCAACTTATTTTCTGAGTTTCTAATAGTAGAATTAAGTCCTGCAAGTTCAAGTGCTTTGTTAATTTCCGATTCTTCATACTTATTATATAGTGTAATATTATCTCTTATATTTCCATCAAATATAAATACATTTTGGTGAATTACAGATATTAAATTATACAAATCTGAAGTATTAATACTTTTATTAAGTACATTATCTACTAAAATCTCACCTTCATAATTTTCATAATATTTAATTAGCAATTTTATTAATGTAGATTTTCCACTTCCACTTTCTCCAACAATCGCATATTTCTTCCCTTTTTCTATTTTAAAAGATATATTTCTCAAAATATATCCACTATTAGGATATGCAAAACTTACATTTTTAAATTCTATATTACTCTCAAATAAACTTTTATGATAATCATTTTCTTCAAAACAGTCTTGTTCTATAGTTTGAATAATTTTACTTTCCAATAATCTTACAGATTTTAAAATATTAATACCATTAGATATTTCTACAATTGGATTTGCAATATTATTCATTAATTGACTAGCTGCTATCATTGTTCCAATTGTTATTGATCCAATAATAGTAAGATATGTTCCAATCGATAATGCTGTAAAAAACATAGACATCGCTAAAGTAAAAGAAAGACTTCCCGCTAAACTAGTTAATACGGTGAGATTATATTTTGATTTTTCTACCTCTGCATTAACAGTGCAATAATCTTTAGTAATTTTATTTTCTATATTAAAACATTTTATTACTTCATAACCTGAAAATATATCTTTTATTTTTGAAGTAAATCTAGCTAACTTGTCCGAAAAATCAACCTTACTTTTCTGAATGTACTTATTTATTAACTGTGGAATAAATATAGTGATTAAAATTGTAAAAAGAACGCCTATGGCTATATAAACATTAAGACTAATAAGTACTCCACATGCAACTATAAATGAAAATACTGAAGATACTATATTCAGTATATTAACATAATAATCACTTTCAATAATTCTTAAATCATTTGTTAAAATTGAAATATATTGTGCACTTTTTTCATTATTAAAATTTTCTATACTTTTATTTATAATTTTTATAAATATATCTTGCTTCAAATTAAACATAGTTTTTTCTATAAACTTTGCTTGTAATAATTTTTTTATAAATGATATTGTGAACAATAAAGTAATATACACTATTATAAAAATAATCATTAATTTAAATTGTTGAATATCTCTATTTTCAGCTATATCTAATAAATATTTTAAAGTATACGCTAACAT